>NZ_LZMO01000187.1:0-5741 GCF_001665715.1 Gordonia sp. 852002-10350_SCH5691597 | reverse complement strand
GGGTCACGCCGGACTCGTCGACGTAACCCTGCCGACCGTCGCACACTGCACCGTGATGAATGCGAAAGTGCCCGCCCCGAATTCGGGGCGGGCACTTTCGCGTGTTGTCGAAATTCAGCTCGATGCCGTCAGCTCGAGGCCAGTGCCTTCGATTTGAGGTGCTCGAACTCCTCGGGAGTGATGGCGCCCGAATCGAGGAGCGCCTTTGCATCCGCGATCTGTTGTGCGGGCGAGGTGCCTGCGACGTCACGGATGTAGCTGTCGGATTCCTTCTTGTACTCGGCAGCCGCGGCCTGCGCGCGCTCCTGCATACCCTTGCCCTTGGCGAGCAGATACACGATCGCCGTGATGTACGGGAAAATGATCAGGCAGATGACCCACGCAGCCTTCGCCCACCCCGAAGACTTATGGTCACGGAAAAGGTCGGCGATGATGTTCCACAACACGATCAGGTAGGCGACGAACGCAAAGATCACGACCATCGTCCACAAGAAGTTCCAGAAGCCTTCCCACATTTCGGTTTCTCCTAGCTCGGCGGGAAACGGCCTTATTGGCCGTGGATGACGCTACAGGTAATCGCGGACGCTGTACGTGCGAGCTTGCGGATTCATCAAGTCCACAAAATGGTTTCTCAGCATCCGGAACCATTCGGCTGGTCGGGCATGATGAGACATATGACCATCGAACTCGGCCTCGACACGTTCGGCGACGTGACAGTCGACGACTCCGGCGACACCATCTCCTACGCGCAGACGATCCGCAACGTACTCGACCAAGCCGTGCTCGCCGATTCCGTCGGCGTCGACTTCTTGGGAGTCGGCGAACACCACCGCGACGACTACGCGGTCTCGGCGCCCGACGTCGTCCTGGGCGCGATCGCCGCGCGCACCGAGCGGATGCAACTCGGTTCTGCCGTCACCGTGCTGAGCTCCGACGACCCGATCCGCGTGTTCGAACGCTTCTCGACGGTCGACGCGATCTCGTCCGGGCGCGCCGAGGTCATCCTCGGCCGCGGCTCCTTCACCGAATCGTTCCCGCTGTTCGGGTTCGAACTCGATCAGTACGAGGAGTTGTTCACCGAGAAGCTGTCACTGTTCGCCAAGCTGCGCACGGGTGAGCCGGTGACCTGGGAAGGCGCGCTGCGCCCACCGCTGCGCGACCAGACGGTGTATCCGAAGCTGGAGAATCCACCGCTCCCGACATGGATTGCCGTGGGCGGCAGCCCCGAGTCCGTGGTCCGCGCGGCGAGTTACGGACTGCCGCTGATGCTCGCGATCATCGGCGGCGACCCGCTTCGTTTCGCGCCGTACGTCGATCTCTACCGTCGCGCCCTCGAACAACTCGACAAGCCCACCGACCTCCCCGTCGGCGTCCACTCCCCCGGCCATATCGCCGAGACCGACGAGCAGGCGCGCGACGAACTCTGGCCGCACTACCGGGTCACCGTCGGGCGCATCGGTGCCGAGCGCGGCTGGCCACCACCGACCCGCATCGAGTTCGACCAGTCGACGGGACCCGCCGGTTCGCTCTACGTCGGATCTCCGGAAACCGTTGCTCAGAAGATCGCTCGCACCGCGAAGGCGCTGGGCCTGAGCCGGTTCGACCTCAAATACTCGCACGGCACGCTCCCCCACTCCGCACTCATGCGCAGCGTCGAACTCTATGGGACACAGGTGATCCCGCGCGTCCGCGAGCTGCTCGCCGAGTCCTGAGCGCGCCCTGCCCGCTGTGCGCTCGAGACAGCCGACTGGGCGCTCGAGACGGTCGACTGTGCGCCCTACACCGCCGACTGGGCGCTCGAGACGGTCGACTGTGCGCTCTATACCGCCGACCGTGCGCGCCCAGTTGCGGTGCGCCCCAACGCGTCAGCGGCGGCTCAGTGTGACCTGGAAGTCGCCGGCAGGGTCGGACCAGGTCTCCGCGACCGGCAGCCCGGCGTCGGACAGCTCGGCGGCGAGTTGCTCCGGCGCGAACTTGGTGCTGATCTCGGTGAGGATCTCCGCGCCTTCGGGTAGCTGCCACTCGCGACCGAGCGCACCGAGGTGCGCGTTGATCGGACGTCGCGCGCGTAGCCACATCTCGATCCGGTGCAGCTTGGGGTTCCACCGGGCGATGTGGTCGAAGTCGTCGACGAACAACCCCGACGCGTCGAGTCCGCGACGCAGCACCTCGATCATGTTCCTGTTGAAATCCGCTGTGACACCGGCTTTGTCGTCGTAGGCGGCAACCAGTCGGCCGGTGTCTTTGATGCGGTCGGCGCCGAGCAGGAAGTAGTCACCAGGACTCAACGCCTCGGACAGTCGGGAGAAGAACTCGTCGCGCGCAGGGTCGTCGAAGTTCCCGATGGTGCCTCCGAGGAACGCCGCCAACCTCGGCCCGTCGGACTGTGGCAGTTGGAGTCCGGGGGCGGTGAAGTCGGCGAGCACCGGCTCGATCGTCAACGACGGGTAGTCGGCGGCGAGGATTTCGGCTGTGCCTGCGAGCATTTCGGCACTCACGTCGACCGGGACGTAGGTGAACTCACGTCCGCGTTCGGCGGCGTGCGCGGCAAAGGCGTCGAGCAGCAGTCGTGTCTTGGTCGACGTTCCCGAACCCAACTCGACCATCATCGTCGCGTCTGTCGTCGACGCGATGTCGGCGGCATGCGCGGCGAGGATCGCTGTCTCCCTGCGCGTCGGGTAGTACTCGGGCAGGAAGGTGATCTCGTCGAAGAGTTTGCTGCCACGTTCGTCGTAGAGCCATTTGGTCGGCAGGACAGGCGGGGTTTGCCAGAGTCCCTCGGCGGCATCTGCGGCCAGGGCCGGATTGGCTGTGGTTGAGGTCATCGGGCCAGACGCAGCCCGGAGAAGACCCAGCGCGACTCGGCCGGGAAGAAGTTGCGATAGCTGACCCGCTCATGCCCGCGAGGCGTGATCGCGCTGGCTCCGCGCAACACGTGTTGGTCGCACATGAACTTGCCGTTGTACTCGCCGACGGCTCCGTTCGCGGGCGCGAAACCGGGATAGGGCAGGTAGGCACTCGATGTCCACTCCCACACGTCGCCGATCATCGCCGAGCCTGCGCGTCCGGGATGACATCGTGCCGGATCGAGCAGTTCCCCACGCGCGCCGCCGACGCCTGCCGGGTTCGGCCCTCCGGGCACGCTGGGCGCGCCCGTTGCTGCGTACTCCCACTCGAACTCGGTTGGCAGCCGCGCCCCCGCCCACCGCGCAAAGGCATCCGCCTCGTAGAACGACACGTGCACGACGGGCTCATCCCACACGACAGGTCGACGCCCCGACAACGTGAACGTCGTCCACTCGCCGTCGTCGAACGACCAGTAACCCGGTGCGCGCCAGCTGGTTTCGTTGATATGTGCCCAGCCGTTCGACAGCCACAGTTCGTGTCGTCGGTAGCCGTCGTCGGCGATGAAGTCGAGCCAGTCGGCATTGGTGACCGCACGCTCGGCGATCTCGAAGTCTTCCAGGAACACCCGATGCCGAGGACCCTCGTTGTCGTACGCGAAGGTCTCGGGCGTGGTGCCCGACCCGGCGAACGGTGTCCCGACCTCGACGACGCCGCCCGCGACCTCGCGCCATGTCAGGGCGTCAGGCTCGCCCTGCTCGTCGGCGGGGCGGTCGACGTAGACGGGATCGAAGTGGTGCGTGGAGAACAGGTGCTTGAGGTCCATCAGGATCAGCTCCTGATGCTGCTGCTCGTGATTGAAGCCCAGCTCGAGCAGCCCCAGCGTCGACTCGTCGTAGTCGCCGCGCTGGAGAAGTTCACTCATCGCGGCGTCGACGTATTCGCGGTACCGCGTGATGTCGGTGATACCGGGGCGGGTGACCAGCCCGCGGTCGGGTCGTGGGTGTCGCTCGCCGACGGTCTCGTAATAGCTGTTGAACAGGTAGCGGAAGGTCTCGTCGTACACCACGTACGACGGATCGTTGCGCAGGATGAACTCTTCGAAGAACCAGGTCACGTGCGCGCGATGCCACTTGGTGGGGCTGGCCGCGGTCATCGATTGCGGTGTCTGGTCTTCGGCCGACAGCGTCGAGCACAACTGATCTGTCAGTGCGCGGATATCGAGGAATCGCCGTGTTCTCGACGCTTCGTCTGTGGCAGGTGCCGAAACCTGCTCAGCGGATATGCGATTGGTGATGCTCACTGGAATACCTCCGGTGGCTGTTCGTCGCGGGACAAGCGATCAGACGATCACTCGCCGACAACACCATCGTTGCCAGGGCCGCGCACCCTGTCAACGCGGTTGGCGTCGACCAGGCGGTTGCGTGCTCCTGCATCCAGTCCAGCACAGGGGTCTGACATTTACCCCTGACCGAAGCGCTCAGCGCCCCTCGGCCTCGTCCTCCCACTCGGCGTCGGCGGCGTCTTCGCCCTCGTCGACCACGTGCACGGCGGCTTCCTCGGCGCTCGCGCCCGCTCCGTCGATTCCGCAGTCGGTTGCCACGGCCTCGGCTTCGTTGTCGACGACGCCACCCTGATCGGGTGCGAGGAGTCGGCCTGCGCGTCGGTCGCCCACCTGGTCGTCCTCGACGAACTCGGGACTCGAATCACTCTCGTGCGCTTGCCAATCGGGGTGCTCGTCGCGCTCGATCTCGTCGATCGGGTCGTCCTTCTGCCACGGGTCGGGCTCTTCCTCGGAGAGCTTCTCGTCGAGCGACTCACCCTCGCGCATCTCTGATGCTGTGAGCCCGCGCATCGCGGCCTTGGGCTCGTAGTCGGGTGGCGAGTACCCCTCGTCGAGGACGTCGTCGACGCCGCGGTCGTCGAGTGAGTCCTGAGGCTGCAACTGATCGTCGGGGTCGAGTGCGTACTCGCTGTCACCTTCGATGATGGATTCGTTTTCGTCGCTCACACCTCCACGATAGGCGCAGGAGCGAATCGCAGAAGACGGCACGCGACGACTCGCGATCAGGGAAACTGTGGAGATGTTGGCGGAAATGCAACAGGATGCCGAGTCGCTCTACGCCGCCGGCGAGTACGACCACGCCCTCGCCGAGTTCTCGGTGCTGCGCGAGATGCGCTCACGTCGGGAGGGCCCGTATTCGGTGTCGTACCTCGCCAACGTCCACGACTGCGTTCGCTGCATGTCAGCACTCGAATTGTGGGCCGATTCCAACCCGCTCTGCCACGAGCTCTACGGCAAGTACGTGCACACCCACGGCCGCGGCGAGGCCGACACCGTCGACGTCGCCAAGCACTGGGCCTGGGCACTGGTTCACCTGGCCGACTACGCACGCGCGCTGCGCCTCTACGTGCTGACCGCCGACGCCCTCTGGGACACCGACCCGGCGCAGGCGCGCCGCCTACTCGGCGCCGCAGCCGTTCACCGCCACGACACCGACCCGACGACGCTGCTCTCCGACGACCGACTCGACGGCGTCCCGATCCATCACGCGGGAGCGTTGGGCTCCGCACTTGCGGAGTTCGTCTCGACGACACCGCCCGCAGATGTCGCGCAGCTTACCGACCGGGTCACCATCGACGGTCTCGTCGACTGAGGACCGCGACGTCGAGAATCGGCGGCATCGCTGCCTACCGGACGTACCGGCCCTCTCTGATTGCAACACTCCTGCGCGAGAAGTACGCCGCGGTGCTGGTCGGGCCGGTCATCCTGTGGGGACTGATCGCTGCAGTGTGGTGGTACATGCTGTTCAACCGGCCCACCGCGGCGTACTTCTCGCGCAGGAGTGTTGCAATCAGAGAGGGCCGGTACGTCCGGTAGGCAGCGATGCCGCCGA
>NZ_LZMO01000186.1:0-4532 GCF_001665715.1 Gordonia sp. 852002-10350_SCH5691597 | reverse complement strand
TGATCAAGCTCACCTCGCTGATCGAGCCCACCCCGCTGATCGACCCCACCACGCTGATCGAGCTTGTCGAGATCACCACCCACCGAGGAGCACCCGCCATGGACTTCACCCTCCCCGAGACCGCAAGGGCGGTGCGCGATCTCGCCGCCGACATCGCGACCAAGATCAGCACCCACGAGCGAGTCGCTGCGCTCGAAGCCTCGTCGGCGCCGCTGGACGACCAGCTCTGGCGTGAACTCGCGGCAGCGGGCCTGCTCGCTCTCGAACTTCCAGAAACCCTCGCGGGCGACGCCGCAGGCGACCTCTCGACCGTCGAGAACACCGCCGTCGCAGAGCAACTCGGCACGCACCTCGCCCGCGTCCCCTTCGGACAGCACGCGATCGCGGCCGGCCCGATCGTCGCCCGATACGCCGCCACGAAGCTCGCAGCCGAGCTACTGCCCCGCCTCGCCGACGGCACACTCATCGCAACCGCCGCCGTCGAAGAAGACCTCGGCGACGACGCACTCTCACCCACAACCACTCTGACTCGAACCGACGACGGATACGTACTGCGCGGCAGCAAGATCAACGTCGGCTATGCCGCTGCGGCAGGGCTGCTATTGGTCACCGCACATGATCCCGATTCGGTCGCGGTCGCAGTCGTCGATGCCTCCGCCACCGGCATCACGATCACCGAAACCCGCACCACCGGCCTCACCCCGACCCATCACGTCGAGTTCTCCGACGTCGCACTCGACGACGCCCACGTCCTGCACGGCGTCGACGTCGTATCCGACCTCGTCGATCGCCTCACCCTCGCGGTCTGTGCCGAGCAGTCCGGTGTGCTCGCCGCCGCGCTGGACGCCACCGCACGCTACGCCCGCGAACGTGAACAGTTCGGACGGCCGATCGGCTCGTTCCAGGCCGTCGCACAGCGTCTCGCGGACGGCTACATCGACGTCTCGGCGCTGTCGCTGACCACCACCCAGGCCTCGTGGCTCCTCGCGCAGTCCGACACCGGATCGTCCGGCGACCCCGAGCACCCCGAAACCACCGGAAGCGCAGGCGTTTCCGCTGCCATCGCAACCGCGAAGTTCTGGGCAGCGGAGTCGGGGCATCGAGTGGCGCACACGGCCGTCCACGTCCACGGTGGCGTCGGCTTGGACACGAGCCACCCCACACACCGATACTTCCTGCGCGCCAAGCAGAATGAATTCACCCTCGGATCTGCCAACACATCGCTCCGACGGCTCGGCGACGCTCTCGCGGCCGAGCCTGCATGACGAATACGCCGTCGTGACCGTCACCGATCTCCTGTCGAAGCTGGCCGACGTCACCGACCGTGGACTATACGTCGACGACGACTTCGTCACGTGGAGTGAGCATCTGCGACGCTCCGCGCAACGCGCAGCCGTTGTCACCGGACTGTTGACCGACAGCCGACCACCCCACGTCGGCGTGCTGATGAGCAACGTCGCCGAGTTCAGCTATCTGATCGCTGCGGCGACGCTCGGCGAGTTCGTCGTCGTCGGACTCAACACCACCCGTCGTGGCGCGGCCCTCGCCGCCGACATCGCCACCGCCGACTGCGATCTGGTCCTCACCGACTCCGACACCCGGCACCTCCTCGCCGACGTCGACGTCAGCGCGCGAACGATCGACGTCGACTCCGGCGAGTGGCCGAAACTACTTGCACCCCATGTCGAGACACTCGTCGAGTTCCCCGCTTCCGCCGACGACGATCTGCTGATGCTGATCTTCACGTCCGGCACCACCGGCGAACCGAAGGCGGTCCGCTGCACCCATCGCACGTTCGCCGCAAGCGGCACGATGCTCGCCGAACGTTTCGACATCGGCCCAACCGACAACATCTACCTCTCGATGCCGATGTTCCACTCCAACGCCACCATCGCCGGCTGGTCGGTCGCGGTGGCAGGTGCAGCGTCGATCACGTTGCGGCGCAGATTCTCTGCGAGCGCCTTCCTCCCCGACGTCCGTCGCTACGGCATCACCTACGCCAACTACGTCGGCAAGCCACTCAACTACATCCTGGCGACCCCCGAGAACCCCGACGACGCCGAGAACCCGCTTCGGATCGTCTACGGCAACGAGGCGTCGGCACGCGACCGACGACGCTTCGCCGCCCGATTCGGGTGCAGCGTCATCGACGGTTTCGGTTCCACCGAGGGAGGTGTCGCCATCACCCGCACTCCCGACACTCCCGACGACGCCCTCGGACCATTGCGCTCACCGACAGCCGTCGTCGACCCGGAAACCGGCGAGCCCACACCTCCGGGCGAGGTCGGCGAGATCGTGAATACCTCTGGCCCAGGACTCTTCAGCGGCTATTACCGCGACGACGCCGCGACTGCAGAACGCATGCGCGGCGGGGTTTATCACACCGGCGACCTCGGCTGGGTCGACGACTCCGGCTACATTCACTTCGCCGGACGCCTCGGCGAGTGGATGCGCGTCGACGGCGAGAACCTCGGCGCCGGACCGATCGAGCGAATCCTACTGCGCAACAACCATATCCAACAGGCTGCGGTGTACGGGGTGCCCGTCGCGATCGGCGACGAGATCGAGGCCGTCCTGGTCGCCCCAACACTCGGACCATCAGAGTTCACCGACTTCCTCGCCGCCCAGCGCGACCTCGGCCCCAAGCAATGGCCCCACCGCGTGCGCATCGTCGACGCACTGCCCGAGACCGCGACCTTCAAGACACTCAAACGCACTCTGCGCGAGGCTGATTCACCCGCGACCTGGACGCGCCACGGCCACACGTACGGCTGACCATCAACCCGCCACCGCCGCTCCGCCCGGCCTACACCGCCCACCCCTCCCCGCCGCCGTCGCCGTCGCCGCGCAGAAACTAGGGGAAGGCTTCTTTCCTCCACTCTCCGACCCCTCCCCGCAAAACTTCGCGCGGAAACCCCAGAAACCCGAGGAAAAGTCGCGCCCCAACCCCGTCCACGTTGCCCGCGCCCTGCACCCCCAACCATCATCGGCACGACGACTTGTCCACAACGCCGCGAATCTGACCTACTTATCCACAGCCCGCCGTCGTCGACGACTCCCTTCCGCGACTTTCAGCCACGATCAGTCCGTGACCACATTCCCCGTATCCGACCCCGAAGGGTCAACGTCCGACAGCCGAATCATTTACCGACGCAGCGTAATCAGCGAGGGCGGCACCGACCGCGACATCCAACGTGCGCTCAAAGAACGACAGATCGACCGATTACGCCACGGCTCGTACGTGTCGTCTTCCGCGTACGCCGACCTCGAAGACCACGAACGCACCGAGACCAGATACCGCGACACGGTCGTGGCCGCGGCACGCAGCGGCACCTCCCGCCGATACCTCAGCCATCAGTCCGCGGCGGCCATGCTCGACGTGCCGCTCCTCGACCCCGACCGCTCAGCCGTGCATTTCGTTTCAGAGCGTTCCGGGCGCACGTCGCCAGGACTCGTCATCCATCAGGCACCGATCCCCGACCACCATCTGGTGACCGTCGACGGATTCCAGGTCACGTCGATCGAGCGAACCGTCTGCGACGTCGCGCGTCTCGGCACCTTCCGACAAGCTGTCTGCGCCCTCGACAGCGGGCTCTACCAAGGGCGCATACGCGAGCAACCCGTCGACCTTCAGCACATCGTCGACGCGCTCGGCCCCTGCCACGGGATCAACGTCCTCCGAACCGCGCTGCCCCTCGTCACCGATCAGTCAGAGTCGATCGGCGAAACGATCAGCCGCTGCATCCTCTGCGACGCCGAACTCCTCCCGAACCCAGAACTGCAGGTCGCGATCACCCTCCCCGACGGCACCACCTTCCGCTGCGACTTCGGCTGGCGCGACTCGACCGGCCGACTGCGCGTAGTCGGCGAGTTCGACGGTCGGATCAAGTACCACCGCGAGTCCGCCGCCAGCGGCCACGCACTTCCCGAAGAAGTGATCTACGACGAGAAGCTGCGCGAGGACGCCATCCGAGCCCGCGACATCACCGTCGTGCGCTGGAATTGGAACGACCTCGCCGCCCCTCGACGCCTCGTCGGACGAATTCACGATGCGTTGCAACGCGGCGGCGTCGTCGAGTGACCCGCGACGTCGATTGTCGGCCCACGCAGAAACTAGGGGTAACGATCCTTCCCCCACTCTCCGACCCCTCCTCGCAAAACTTCGCGGGGAAACCTCAAAAGCCCACGGAAAGAACCCTTCCCCGACTTCCTGCCCGCCCGACTGTTGAAGACGAAGTGGACCGACGCCTGGGATGCCCCCGGCGCTCCGGAGCCGCTGCCGATGCCGCTGCAGAATCTGCTCGTAGGGGAAGCACACGCGCGGATCTCGCATGCCGACGACGCAGGCGTCGTCGCCATGCCCGCGGGCCAGATCGTCGGCCGGCTGAACTCGATCACCCCTGTCGCCGAACTGGTCGCCGACCTGGTCAGCGAGTACCAGGAGTCCGCAGCACGGCTCGGGAAGACGCTGGAGTAGGGGGCTGGCGCGGGGTTGTGGTCGTCGGAGGTCGGAGGTTGGGGCGTGGGCAGGG
>NZ_LZMO01000185.1:0-77125 GCF_001665715.1 Gordonia sp. 852002-10350_SCH5691597 | reverse complement strand
GCCGGGGCCGCAGAATTCGCCATAGCCAATTCTCTCAAACCACGAACCATAAACTAATTACCGACACGCGACACTAGCGAGAGATCAGGCAGTCCGTTGCCGACTGAGACGTAGATCGGCTTCCCGCGTAGCGAGGCGATGTGTTCTGCAGGGTCGTGTGCGGCCCAGAGCGGGCTGGTGATCGGTCCCCACATGTTGTCCGGGTTGCCGCCGCGCGTTTGGACGGTCGCCGCAGTCGCGCGACGGAAATCCGGTGTCCCCTGATCGAGACATCCGCTGAATGCTGCAACGCCCGAATACATTTCGGGATTTCGGACCGCGATCGACATCGCGCCGAGCGCGCCCATCGACAGCCCACCGATTGCTTTCACGCCGTTGGTGTCGAACCGCTTCTCGATAAGCGGCGGGAGTTCTTTGGTCAGAAACGTCTCCCACTGGTTGTTCTTGAGCACGGGGTCGTTCGACCGCCAGTCGGTGTAGTACGAGCCCGTCCCTCCGATCGGAAGCACCACGTAGACCTGCTTGTCGGCCATGAACTTCTCGATGTCGGTATGGTAGGTCCAGCCGCTCTCGGTGTAGTTCGTGTAGACACCGCCGTCGATTCCGTCGAGGAGGTACAGGGTCGGACGCGGCTTCGAGCGATCGCGCGGCAACAGCACGCTGACCGTGATCCGTCGCCCCATGGCCGCGGAGTATGTCGTCACCTGCGCACGCGTCGCGGTCGCCATCCGTACCGCCTCGATGCGCGACGCATCGGTGGCGACGGCCGGGGCCGCAGACGCTGGCGCCGAAATCGCCACTCCCACAAAGAGTGCCGCGACCAACGCAACAGCCGCCGTCATCACTATCCGCACAAATACCCCCAGGGTCGAGTCAAACGAGACGCCGACGCATCCCGCCCATGAGCGCAGATTCCCGTCCCCCGACACGTCTACACTACTGAGGAGTAAGTAAAGCACGGCCGACTTTCAGTGAACACTCGAACACCGAAAAAGGTGGCCCACCAGACGGTGCTAGCCGATGGCTGATTCCGACGACCGAGACAGCGCGAGGAGTCGTGACGTCGCACGGAGATACTTCTTGCGGTACCCGCCGGCAAGCATCTCGTCGGTGAAGATCTCGTCGAGCTTTCCTCCCGACACGGTCACCGGAATGTCGGCGTCGTAGAGCCGGTCGGCGAGAACGACGAGGCGCAATGCCACCGATTGGTCCTTGGCCGGATGCACGTTACGGATGCCGACAAGGGAGACGCCGTCGACCAACGCCTTGTACTTCGACGGATGCAGCGTACTCAGGTGCTCACAGAGGGCGTCGAAATCGTCGAGGGTCGCGCCGGGCGTCGACTCTACGAGCGAAACGAGGTCGGCGTCGCTGCGCGGATCGGGGGCAGGCGGCAGATCGCGGTGGCGGTAGTCGGGTCCGTCGACGCGGATGGTATCGAAGACGGATGCGAGCTTGCGGATCTCCCGGAGGAAGTCCTGTGCCGCGAAACGCCCCTCACCGAGTTGCCCGGGAAGTGTGTTCGACGTCGCGGCGATCGACACACCTTGCTCGGTGAGTTCGGCGAGCAGTCGCGAGATCAGCATGGTGTCGCCGGGATCGTCGAGCTCGAACTCATCGATGCACAACACCGAGTGATCGGAGAGCCGCTCGACGGCCTGCATGAATCCGAGCGCGCCGACGAGATGCGTCACCTCGACGAACGTCGCGAACGACTTGGGTTCGGGCATCGCGTGGTAGATCGATGCCAACAGGTGCGTCTTGCCGACGCCGAACCCACCGTCGAGGTAGAGCCCGACGCCCTGCTGTTGCTTGTTGCGGGAGAACAATCCCCGTTTGCCACCGCGGACCTTGCGTGCGCGCGTCACGAAGTCGCGTGCGGCGTCGACGGCCTGCGACTGCGTAGGCTCGTTCGGGTCAGGGATGTAGGAGTCGAAGCTGACCTCGTCAAAGGTCGGTGGAGGCACCATCTCATCGATGAGAGCGTCGGGAGACACGACCGGATTGCGGTCGACAAGACTGGCCACCATAACCGGAGCCTAGCGATAGCTGTCGGAAGGACGGGATGCTCTACCTGCAGAAAGCGACCCAGGTCACATTCTCACCGGACAACGACCTCGACGGTCTGGCCGATCTGTACGCCTATCCGTCCGATCTGGAGGGCTCGTGGCTGCGCGTCAACATGGTGTCGACGCTCGACGGCGCGTCGGCGTTCCAGAACAAGTCGGGCGGCCTGGGGGGTGCAGGAGACAAGGCGATCTTTCGGGTTCTCCGCGGTCTGTGCGACGTCGTACTCGTCGGCGCGCGAACCGCGACGGCCGAGGGATACGGTCAGCCTGAACCCGACACCGCGTTCACCGACCGCAGGTCGGCGGCGGGTCAGCCGCCCGCACCACGCCTGGCCCTGACGACGCGGTCGCTGACGATCGACCCCGACTTCGCTCCACTGCGCGATCCCGGCACTGTCGTCATCACCACCGCCGGAGCCGACCCCGCCCGGCGGGCCCGTCTCGTCGACGCCGGCGCCACGCTCGTCGATTGCGGCGATGACTCGCTCGATCCCCACGTCGTCACGAACTACCTCGCCGCCAGCGGGTCCCCACGAATCCTGTGCGAGGGCGGCCCGAGCCTGCTCGGCTCCTTCGTCGACGCCGATCTCGTCGACGAGCTCTGCCTCACGATCAGTCCGAACCTGCTGTCCGGCGACGCGACGCGTATCGCCCACAGCGACAACGACGACGCGGCACTGCACCGTCTGCGCCCCGTGCACCTCCTCACCGACACCGACGGCTATGTCTTCAGCCGGTGGAGCCGTTGACTACGCTCGCCCACATGCGATCTGCGCGAGGCCGACACGGACAACCCCGGCGACCCCGTCACCCCTGGACCGTCGTCATCGGCGCCACCTGCGCTCTCGTCGCGGCGCTCGTCGTGTCGTCGTGCGCAGTCGGCCCCGACACCGGACCAGGACTCGTACCCGCGGGCGACGGCGGCGGCAACCAGTCTCCGGCGTCATCGAGTGCCGCACCACAGATCCCCGCACTGCAGAAGCCGCGCAACGAACTCGACTGGCGCGAGTGCGGTAGCCGGGTCGCACGGGACTACTCGACGACGGCGCCGAGCGGCGTGACCATCGAGTGCGCCACTCTGCCCTCCCCCATCGACCCCGATCGCCCCGGAGACACCGTCGACGTCGCGTTGACCCGGGCCCGGGTGGCCGATACCCCCGCCGACGCTGCGCCTCTGGTGCTGACCTCGGGCTCCGACCTTCCTTCGTCGCGCACATTGCTGCTCCTCGCGGGCGGCGCGGGCAAGAAACTCCTCACGAGCAATCCGGTGGTCGCAGTCGACAGGCGCGGGATCGAACGCAGCGGCGCACTCGACTGCCTGACGCGCGACGAACGCTCGACGATCCGCAACAACGGCCTCGGTGGTGGGTCGTCGGACACATCTGCGCGGCTCACACGGCTGTCCGCCGCGGCGTCGACCGCCTCGGACGGCTGCACCGAAACACTTTCTCCTAACCAACTGCATTTCGGCATCTCCTACGCGGCGTCCGATCTGGAATCGCTGCGTGAGCGGTGGGGAGTCGACAGGCTCGGGCTGATCGGCGTGGGCGAGGGGTCAGACGTGGTCATCGCGTACACCGCCCAGTACGGCGGTCGGACCGGGCGCATCATCCTCGACACACCGACGCCCTTCGGCGCGAATGCCCGTGACACCGGCGCCAACGAAGCGACCGGAGTCCAGGCCGCACTGCGAACCTTCGCCCAGCGCTGTTCCTCTCTGCCGTCGTGCGCGTTCGGGGCCAACGGAACCCAGACGATGCAGAGCGTGCTCGACAAGGGGCGCGACGGTCAGCTGGGCGGCATGTCGGACACCGATGCGCTGACCGCGATCACCACGGCACTCGCACTCGCGCCCAACAGTCCCGACGGAATCAACTCGGTGGCATCGGCCATCGCCGCCGCCGACCGCGGAGACACCCGTGCCCTCTCCGGACTCGCCGACGATGCGGCGTCGCTGCGTGAGTCGGACGGACAGCTCGTCGCCGCGTGCAACGACGTGTCCGGACCGATCGGCCAGAACGAGATTCCCGGCCTTGCAACGACCTGGAGCAAGCAGAATCCGCTCACCGGAAACAACTCGGCACTCTCGCTCGGTAGGTGCCTCGGCTGGGCGTCGACACCCACGGTCAATCCGCCGAACTCGTACCCTGTCCCACCGCTGCTGCTCAACGGCACCGGCGATTCGATCAACGGCGGCAACGGCATCTCGACCGTCAACACGGTGCTGACAAAGGCGGGCGCAGACTCGGTCAGCGTGACGTGGGAGGGCCTGGGCTACTCGGTGCTCGCCCGCAGTGACTGCGCTGCCGACGCGGTCTCCGACTACATCGAGCAGGCACCGCTGAGCGGGCCGTCGGAACGCGGTTGTCCGACCTGACCGAGTCCCGCAAAACGCGTCGCAGGATTCCTACGCCGGCACGGCGGGGCCGACGCCGTGTCGGACGCCACTCGTAGTACGGTTCGCGGGTGGCCTCTCTCGACAGGATTCTCTACCCGCAGATGACGGTGCAGCGGATCATCCCGCTGGTGCTGTGGCCGCTCACGATCATGACGGCGATCCACCGGTCGGTGATTCTCGCGATCAACGGCGACCGGACCGACGACTTCACGCCCGTCTACCAGGCCGCGTTGCGGTTCATGAACAACCAGTCGGTCTACAACGAGAATCTCAACACCGTCGACCCGCATTATCTGTATCCGCCATCCGGGACACTGTTGATGGCACCGATCTCGGTGCTGGATCCGCAGACCGCACGCTGGACCTTCATCGGGGTCAGTGTGCTTGCGTTGGTGATCTCGGCGCTTCTTCTCACCAAGCTCTTTGGATACTCACTCAAGTCGTGGGTCTTGCCGACCATCCTGTTCTTCTTCTTCATGACAGAGTCGACGGCCCACACTCTGATCTTCACGAACTTCAATGCCTTTGTGCTGCTTGGCATGTCCGCATTCATGCTCCTGATGATGAAGCGTCAGGATTGGTGGGCCGGTGTACCGATCGGGCTGACCATCGCCGTCAAGCCGGTGCTCGCCCCCCTCCTGCTGCTCCCGCTGCTCAACCGTCAGTGGCGCATCCTGGTCACCGGAATAGCCGTCCCGCTGATCCTCATGGTCATCGCGTGGCCGCTGTCGGCGGACCCGAAAGCCTTCATCGACCGAACACTCCCCTATCTCGGCGAGGCACGCGACTACTACAACAGCTCGATCGCGGGCAACGGCGCCTACTTCGGTGTCGCACCGTGGCTGGTACTCGTTCTGCGCATCGCGTTCGTTCTGATGGCCGTGTTCTCGCTGTGGTTCCTGTACCGCTACTACCGCACGACCAATGAACTGCTATGGCTGACCACCTCGTCGGGTGTGCTGCTGACCACCACGTTCCTCGTGGGCGCGCTCGGGCAGGGCTACTACTCGATGCTGCTGTTCCCGTTGATCATGACCGTCCTGATCCCGGGCTCAACCATCCGCAACTGGCCGGCGTGGCTCGGGATATACGGCTGCATGACTTTCGACTCGTTCTACTCCCGCGAATGGACGGCCTTCGGCTGGATGCTGGAATACAACAAGGTCACCTACGGCTGGTCGCTGTTGATGATTGCCGTGTTCTGCTCACTGCTGTTCCGTTATCTCGACGTGCGGGGACAGGGTGAGGGTTCGCTCCAGCGGCAACCGGAGGTTCCGGCCGCCGAGGCACCGTCGTCCACAGACACCGCGGCTGACCGGACCGTCAGCCAGCCTCGATAACGGGCCAGTGGCACGGCCAATGCGACACTCGTACCGTTGAGTCATGACATCTGAGACTTCTGGAAAGTCGACTTCCGAGAGCCCCGAACAACTGTCGAACCTCACCGACGAGCAGTGGCGTGAACGCCTCACCCCGCAGGAATTCCGCGTGCTGCGGCAGGCGGGCACCGAAGCGCCGTTCGTCGGCGAGTACACCGACACCAAGACCACCGGCGTGTACCGGTGTCGAGCGTGCGGTGCCGAATTGTTCCGCAGCGACCAGAAATTCGATTCGCACTGCGGATGGCCGTCGTTCTTCTCACCGTTGGCGGGCGACGCGATCATCGAACGATCCGACGACTCGATGGGGATGCGACGCACCGAGGTTCTGTGCGCCACCTGCGGCTCGCACCTGGGCCACGTCTTCGCCGGCGAGGGCTACGACACCCCGACCGACCTGCGGTACTGCATCAACTCGATCAGCATGACGTTGGAGCCGGACGAGAGCTGACAGGTCGCGCCGATCAGCAGCCGAGCTGATCGGCCAGGTCGTCTAATCCTGTGGCGCGGAAGTCGTCGAGCGAGTTCGGGGTTTCGTCTTTGTGCACCGGACCCCACTCGCGCGGACGTTCGACGTAGGCGGTGCGCAGTCCGCACGCGCGCGCCGCGTCGAGATCCCACGCGTGCGTGGCGACCATCAGGACGTCTGACGGCTCAACCTGCATGAGGCGAACGATCCCGAGGTAGACCTCCGGCGACGGTTTGTAATGCCGCCACAGGTCGGCGCCACCGAGGAAATCCCAGTCGAATCCGTTGTGTTTGGCCATCTCGGCGAGTAGCGCCACGTTTCCGTTGCTCAACGCGGAGACGATGAACTTCGACGTCAATCGGCGTATTCCGCCCGCCGCGTCAGGCCACCCGGGAATGACGTGCCAGGCGTGGACGGCCGCGTCCAGCTGCGCCGGGGTCGCCGTGATGTCGTACGAGTCCCGCAGCAATGCGTCCAGTGACTCGCGGTGGATGTCGTCGAGCAGTGTCCACTGCCTGGCACCCGATTCGATCAGCTCCAGCGAGGGCGCGTAGGTGTCTCGCCAGTCGTTCGCGAGCTGTGAGGCGCCGACGGTCGGAAACTGTTCGGCCAGAACAGCACTCACACCCGTATGCCAATCGGTGACGGTGCCGAACGTGTCGACGGCCAGGACCTTGACCACGTGCCCTCCTCGTTCGTGAACTAAGGCAGCGCGTCGACGAGGTCGACGACCTCGACGCGTGGTCCCGTGAAGAACGGAATCTCCTCGCGCACGTGACGGCGAGCCTCGGTGGCGCGCAGATCGCGCATCAGGTCGACGATCCGGTGCAACTCCTGAGCCTCGAAGGCGAGCAACCACTCGTAGTCTCCGAGCGCGAACGAAGCAACCGTGTTGGCCCTGACGTCCTTGTAACCACGTGCAGCCTTGCCGTGTTCCGCGAGGATCGTCCGACGCTCCTCGTCGGGGAGCAGATACCAGTCGTAGGAGCGCACGAACGGATAGACGCAGATGTACTTTCCTGCCTCTTCACCGGCGAGGAAAGCGGGCACGTGGCTCTTGTTGAACTCTGCGGGCCGGTGCAGCGCCGCTGCGCTCCACACCGGATCGCACGCCTGGCCGAGCACCGTCTCGCGGCGGAATCGGCTGTAGGCGGCCTGCAACTGCTCGATGTGCTCGGCGTGCCACCAGATCATGAAGTCGGCGTCGGCGCGCAGTCCCGACACGTCGTACACGCCGCGCACGACGACGCCCTCGTCCTCCAGCGACTTGAAGAAGTCGGTGGCGTCGGACTTGGCCTGGTCACGCTCGTCGCCGAGCTCGCCAGGGCGCACGGCGAAGACCGAGAACATCAGGTAGCGGATCGTCGAGTTCAGTGCGGTGTAGTCGAGGCGGCTCATGGGATCAATGGTGCCACCGGCGCGCGCCCTCGAACCGGGCAGGGTGGTCTCCACTCGGGAGCTCGCCAGCGCTCGCGCCCGCTCGACCAGCGGAGTCAGGCTCGCGCCCGCTCGCCCAGCGGAGTCACGGCTCCAGGTCGCCGAGCAGGCGTTCGACGGCCCTGCCTGCCTGACCGATGCACGCGGGTACCCCGACGCCACGCACCGCATTGCCCGCCAGGGCGAGCCCCGCGGGCAGCGACGCTTCGACCCTCGCCATCGTCGCGAGATGTCCTGGCGCGTAACGCGGTAGCTCCCATCGCTGCACGAACGTGTCGATGACGCGTCCGGTCAACGGCTCGATGCCTGCGGCTGCGCACACTCGATCGAGATCGGCCAGCGCCCAGTCGCGCAGGCGATCGTCGATGCCCGGCTCGACGTCCTCGTCGGGAATCGACTGCCCGTACCGGCCGAAAGACGCACGCACCGACAGCAACGCGCCTGGTTCGCCGAGATGCGCCCACTTGCGCGAGCTGAGTGTGAAAGCCTTGGCGCGCAGGTTTTCTCCCGTTGCGACGAGGACGCCGGAATTGTCGGGAAGTGCGGTGTCAGGTGCCAGTGTGATGGACACGACCACCGATCGCGCCCGCTCGACAGCCAGCAACGTCGACGCGGCGTCGGGCGCCTCTCGGCGGAGCATGTGTCCCGTCATCCAACACGGTGTCGACAGAACGACGCCGTCGTAGCTCGCATCGGTAGCGGCCGGCCGATCGCCCGTGAAGAGGGCCCACCGCGAGCCGTTGCGTCGGACGTCGGTCACCGCGGCGCAGGTGCGGAGGTCTGGTCGCGCGGCGTCGAGCAGCGCCTCGACGAGGACGCGATATCCGCCTATCAACGTTCCGAAGACCGGCCCGGTCGCGGTCGGGTTGGCAAGCAAAGCGCCGACCGCCGCCGTCAGACTCGGCGCACCCGCATCGAGCTGTGCCGCGAGAGCCGGAAGTGCTTCGCGCACACCGATATCCGCGGCGAGGCTCGAATACACCCCGCCGAGCATCGGGTCGACGCTGCGCGACACCACCGACGGACCGAACCGGTGGGCGACAAGATCTCCCACAGAGACGTCGGTACCGGGAGCCCATTCCAACGGGCGGTCGGGTTCGGCACGCATCCGCTCGAGATCTGCCGGATCGACCAGACCGGCCACCGCGTCGGGCGTCGCGGGAATCCCCATCAGCGCGGGGCGGGGCATGTCGTGCAATCGGCCGCACGCCCACAGTGCGGGTCGACGCCCGGTCGGTGACACCACCCGATCAGCCAGACCGAGCTCGGTGACCAAGCCGAGCGCCTCCGGTCGTCGCACGATGAAGGCCTCGGCGCCCACATCAACGAGCACCGATCCCCGACCGTCAGCACCGACGTCGACCGTCTTGAGGATTCCGCCCGTCCGCTCCCCTGCTTCGTAGAGGTCGATACGTGCGTCGGGACCGAGTCGCTGCCGCAGCCGGAACGCCGCGGTGAGACCCGAGATGCCCGCTCCGACAACGGCGACGTCGATGGTCATGTCCTCACCTCGCGAGCGTTCAGATCGAATGAACCAGTTCTACGCTCCGCGTGATCACATCCGGATCGGTTCCCGGCAGCACACCGTGCCCCAGGTTGAAGATGTGCCCTGCGGCGCCGTGCACGACGGCACGCTCACCCTCGGCGACGATGCGTCGAACATGTTCGTCGATCGCGGCCTCGCCTGCGAAAAGCACTGTCGGATCGAGGTTTCCCTGCACTGCGACACCTCCGCCGACGCGGCGCGCGGCATCGTCGAGCGGCACGCGCCAGTCGACGCCGATCACGTCGGCCCCGACCTTGGTCATGGACTCGAGCAACTCCCCCGTTCCGACACCGAAGTGGATGCGGGGCACGCCGAAATCGGAGACCTCGGCCAGCACGCGCGCACTGTGCGGCGCGACGAACGTCCGGTAGTCGGCATCCGAGAGCGCACCCGCCCACGAGTCGAAGAGCTGGATCGCGTCGACTCCGGCGTCGAGCTGGGTCCGTAGGAAGGTGATGGTGATGTCGGCGAGGCGACCCATCAACGCATGCCAGAGTCCCGGATCGGAGTACATCATCGACTTGGTGATCGTGTAGTTGCGGCTCGGCCCGCCCTCGATCAGATACGAGGCGAGGGTGAACGGCGCACCCGCGAATCCGATGAGTGCGGTTTCGTCGTCGAGTTCGTCGAGGATCAGCCCGATGGCACGCGCGATCGCGCCCACCGATTGGGGGTCGAGCGCCGGGAGCTGCGCCACGTCGTCGACGGTACGCACCGGATGCGCGATGACCGGGCCGGTACCCGCGACGATGTCGAGGTCGACACCGGCAGCCTTGAGCGGCACGACGATGTCGGAGAAGAGGATTGCTGCATCGACGTCGTGGCGGCGCACCGGTTGCATCGTGATCTCACAGACCATCGCCGGGTCGAAGCACGACTCGAGCATCCCGTGATCGGCGCGAATGGCACGGTATTCGGGCAGGGAGCGACCTGCCTGCCGCATGAACCACACCGGACGTCGTGTGGGTGCGCCGCCGGTCGCGGCAGCGATGAGCGGCATCTGAGCATGATTTCGGCGCGTGCGGGCAGGGTGTGACATCACCGATCACTCTGCCATGTGGGGCACAGACGCAGGCCGACCAGGTCGGCCTTGCTCGCCGAGCTCCCCCGCCTGCCTCGACACGCCGACGACCGAGGACCTACCTGCCCGGCGCGCCTCCCGTCGGCCACGCCTACCTCACTCTACCGTCGAGATGTGACCTCCTCCGGAGCTCCGACGGAGCCTGCTGACTTCCGCACCGCGGTCGAGTCGCTGCGGGGGACGGATCGGCCCGACCTCGATGTCGCGCCGAATCTGGGCGGTGTGCAGCGACTCGCCCCGTACAGCTATGCCGTGGGCGCCGAAGTCCGCGTACCCGATATCGACGACGACGTGCCGGTCGACTCGTCGGGAAGTGCATTCGGCCGACTGGTCCTGCTCTACGACCCGGCAGGCCAGGACGCCTGGAACGGCACCATGCGCCTCGTCGCCTACATTCAGGCCGAGGTCGAGGCCGCGCTGGCAATGGATCCTCTCCTGCCCGAGGTGGCGTGGAGTTGGCTGTCCGACGCGCTGGGCGCCGAGGTGGGTTCGACGTCGAGCGACGGCTCGCGGACGTCGCGGACCGGCGAACCGATCGTCGTCACCGCGCTCGGCGGAACTGTCACGTCGACGACGTCGGTGCGCTACGGCGACATCGCCGGACCACCCAGGGCACATCAACTCGAACTGCGAGCCTCGTGGACCGCACCGACCTCCGACGGCCTCGGTGGCCATCTCGAGGCGTTCTGCGACGTCCTGTCGTCGGCTGCGGGCCTCCCCCCGGTCGGGGTCACCGAGCTCGGTTCGGTGTGAGTCCATCGGTATGAGTACATCCGACGAGCGGCCCGCCGACCCCGGCAACGAGGTCGTCGCCGAACCGTCCGTCGAACCACTACTCGCACCAGCCGACGGTGTTCCACCGGTGCTGTCCCGCGCGGCGGACTTCGCCTATGCCGCCGAATGCCTTGCCGCCGGAACCGGCCCCATCGCCGTCGACACCGAACGCGCCTCGGGATATCGATACTCGCAGCGTGCGTACCTCGTTCAGCTGCGTCGCACCGGCTCCGGCTCGTTTCTGCTCGACCCGATCAGCGAGCCAGAGGCACTGGCCCCGGTGATCGAGGCGCTCGACGGCCCGGAGTGGGTGTTGCACGCCGCCGATCAGGATCTGCCCTGCCTACGCGAACTCGGTTTCCGCTGCGAGACGGTCTTCGACACCGAACTGGCCGGACGGCTGCTCGGAGAACCCAAGGTCAATCTCGCGGCGATGGTCGCCACCTATCTCGAACTCGGCCTGCAGAAGGGCCACGGGGCCGCTGACTGGTCGCGGCGACCGCTCCCCGACGACTGGCTCAACTACGCAGCGCTCGACGTCGAGGTGCTCGTCGAATTGCGCGACGCCGTGCAACAGGCGCTGGTAGAGCAGGGTAAGGACGAATGGGCGCGCCAGGAGTTCCGATACGTTCTCGACCGGCCGGCTCCTGCCCCACGCGTCGACAAATGGCGCAGGACCGCCAACGTGCACACGGTGAAGAACAGCCGATCGTTGGCAGCGGTCCGCGAGCTCTGGGCTGCGCGTGAAGAACTCGCCCAGCGACGCGATGTCGCGCCCGGCCGGATTCTGCCGGATTCGGCCATCGTCACCGCGGCCAACGCCATGCCTACATCGCAGGCGGAGCTGACCCGACTTCCCGTCTTCGGCGGCCCACGGCAACGACGTCAGGCCGGCATCTGGCTCAGCGCGATCGATCGTGCACGCAGCCTCCCCGAATCCCAACTGCCGTCGAAACGCGGTCCGACAGTAGGACTCCCGCCGATCAGCAGGTGGGAGCAGCGCAACCCCGACGCCGCGAAGCGCATCGCGCAGATCCGTCCGATCGTCAACGAGATCGCCGAGAACAACACCGTGCCCGTCGAGAATCTGCTCGCGCCCGACCTGGTACGCCAACTCGCTTGGGACGGAGTAGATCTGCCCGCGACACCCCCCGCCGTCGACGCATATCTCGCGGCGGGCGGTGCGCGGCCGTGGCAGCGCGAACTGACTGACGTCGCTCTTGCAGACAGACTCAATGCCGCTGCGGAAGCGCCTGCGGCCGAGCCGGATTCGACGAGCTGACCTCGAGCGTCAGCCCCGGTCGCCCTCCGGCGTGTCGGCGCCGGCACCATCACGCGCCACGTCGATCGCCTCGTCGGCGTGCTCGAGCTCTGGCACCGTCTCCATCCCCGACACCGTGGCCGTGATCGACCGCGCGAGATCCTGAGCCGTCAGACCGAGCTCGGCCAGAATCTCGCCACGCGACGCATGTTCGATGAAACGCTGCGGAATCCCGCGAAGTTGCACGGGCACAGGCACTTCCGCGTCGGAGAGGGCGGCGCTGACGGCAGCTCCCACTCCCCCGCTCACACCGCTGTCCTCGAGCGTCACCACCAGCCGATGTCGGCGCGCGAGGTCGACGATCGACTCGGCGACGGGCAGCACCCACCGCGGATCGACGACCGTCGCGTCGATGCCCTGCTTGGCCAGCCGGTCCGCGGTGTCGACGGCGAGACCACAGAACGCGCCGACGGCGACGATGAGTACGTCGCCCGACGCTTTTCCGACGCCAGGTGACGACCGACGCAGGATGTCGACGCCGTCGTCGAGACGCTCCACCGCGCGAATGTCTTCGGGTACAGCGCCCTTTGAGAAGCGCAGTGCGGTCGGGCCGTCGTCGACGGCAAGCGCTTCGTCGAATTCTTCGCGAAGGCGGACGGCGTCGCGCGGTGCGGCGACGCGCAAACCGGGAACCATCGCCATCAGCGACAGATCCCACATGCCATGGTGACTGGGGCCGTCCGGCCCGGTGATCCCGGCACGGTCGAGGACGAGGGTGACCGGCTGACGCAGCAACGCGACGTCCATGAGGAGTTGGTCGAATGCGCGGTTGAGGAATGTCGAGTAGATCGCGACCACGGGGTGCATGCCGCCCAGCGCGAGACCCGCCGCCGAGGTGAGCGCGTGCTGTTCGGCGATGCCTACGTCGAACATCCGATCGGGATACTTCTCGCCGAACGGTGCGAGCCCGGTCGGGCCGGGCATCGCAGCGGTGATCGCGACCACGTCGGGACGCGTCGCACCCGCTTCGAGGAGTGCCGCGGAGAACACCGACGTCCAGTCCTGCGCCGACACCGACTTCGCGCGGCCGGTCTTGGGATCGATCACACCGGTCGAGTGCATCTGATCCGCCACGTGATTCTCGGCGTGGATATAGCCGTTGCCCTTGCGGGTGACGGCGTGCAGGATGACCGGACCGCCGAATGATCGTGCCCGCGCGAACGCCGCCTCGAGCGCTTCGACATCGTGGCCGTCGACCGGCCCGACGTACTTGAGCCCGAGGTCGGTGAACATCTGCTGGGGCGCGAGGAGGTCTTTGATCCCGCTTTTCATGCCGTGCAGCACCGCGTACGCGGGTCCGCCCACAACGGGCAACATCTGCATCACACGACGGCTCTCGTCGAGGAAGCGTTCGTATCCGGGCTGGAGTCTCAGACCCGACAGGTGCGCCGCGACGCCGCCGATGGTCGGTGCGTAGGAGCGCCCGTTGTCGTTGACGACAATCACGACCGAGCGGTCGGAATCGGCGATGTTGTTGATCGCCTCCCAACACATTCCGCCGGTGAGCGCGCCGTCGCCGACGATCGCGACGACCGTGCGGTCCTGACCGGTCAGAGCGAACGACTTCGCCAGTCCGTCGGCGTAACTCAGCGCTGCTGATGCGTGCGAGGACTCGACCCAGTCGTGCTCGCTCTCGGCGCGATCCTGGTACCCGGTGAGTCCGTCGCGTTGACGCAACTCGTCGAAGCCCGCGGCCCGTCCGGTGACGATCTTGTGCACGTACGACTGGTGGCCGGTGTCGAAGATCACGGGGTCGACAGGCGAATCGAAGACGCGGTGAAGCGCGAGCGTCAGCTCGACGACCCCCAGGTTGGGGCCGAGGTGGCCACCTGTGGCCGACACTTTCTCGATGAGGAATTCACGGATCTCACCGGCGAGTACCACGACCTCATCCGGCGACAGCGCCTTGAGATCGGCCGGGGAAGAGATCCGCTCGAGCACACTCATCGAGTCCTCCTACTACGCACACCGGCCGCGCGGGCTTGTCGCGGTCGTGTCGAACAGTCTACGGACCTCGCGGCAGTGCCCTGGGTCACCGCAACCGCGAGCTGGTCACACACCGGCGGCCGCGATCGGCACCAGCACGGCGATCGCCTCGACGTGGTGCGTTAGCGGGAAGGCGTCGAATGCCCGCATCCTGGTGACCGCGTATCCGCGTTCGGTGAACAGCGCGAGGTCACGTGCGAACCGCGCGGCGTCGCAGCCGACGTGCACGACGATCTCGGGCGACGCGGCGACGATCCTGTCGATCACGCGGGTGCCTGCGCCGGTTCGCGGCGGGTCGAGGACGACGACCTCCGGTGACGGCAACGACTCGATCACATCGGCGACCTCGCCATGATGAGTGGTCACCGACGAGTCCTCCTCGTCGAACACCGCATCAGCCGCGGCCAGTGCGGCGGCGTCGGAGTCGACGATGTGGACCTCACGGAGGTCGACAGTGTCGACGAGGGCGCCCGCGAACACACCGGCTCCGCCGTAGAGATCCCAACAGGTCGCGGGTGGCGAGACGTCGGTCGAAGCGACGAACTCGGCGACGGTCTGCGCGTAGACGGTCGGTGCCATTCGGTGTGCCTGCCAGAAGCCGGTCACCGGAATCGACCACTCCCGCTCGCCCACGCGGTGGCGGGCGGCGGCGTCGCCTTCGAGTACCGTTGTGGCCCTGCGTGATTCGACACTACGTCGACGACGCTGCGCGGCGCTCCTGCCACGATCGCGACGAGAATGTCGCCGCGGCGCCACTGCCGGCGCGAGTTCGGTGATGTGCCTGCGGCCGACGTCGTCGGCGACGATCGCCAACTCCGCACCGGGCGTGAAGCGGCGGTCGTCGAGCCCGTCGAGCAGACCTGCGACCGGCTGTACACAGTCGACACCGACGACGAGGTCGCCGCTGTGGAAGCGGTGCTGTCCGCTTCGGCCTGCGTCGTCCACCGCGAGACGCGTCCGCACACGCCAGCCGGTGGCGTCGTCGGACAATGAGCGGATGCCGATCGAGGGTGGCGCATCGGGGTCGGCGTCGGCGGCGCACCAGTCGTGGACGCGATCGGCGGTGAAATGACCGACCCGCACGAGCACGTCCTCGAGCGCCTGAGCCTTCAACGTCCGCGCGTGGCCCGGTTCGATGAAGGCGAGGTCGCAGCAGCCTGCGCCGTGAGCAGCCGCCGGGCAGATCGTCTCGACGCGATGCGGCGAGGGGTCGAGGATCTCTATCGCCTCCGCGCGCCAGAACGACTCCGCTCGGGTGTCGACGACGCGCGCCGTGACCGTCTCCCCGGGAATGGCGCCGCGCACGAACACCACACGTCCGTCATCAAGTCGCCCGACGGCATCTCCCCCGTTGGCCGGGCGATCAACCCGCACGGTGACGACAGGTGCGGTCACGGGTCGTTGCGGCGTGGAGCTCACTGGCCACCCAGCGCTCGTCGGGTGTCACCTGGGGCGTTGTACTCGAGGTCGTCGCGGCGTCGGTCCGACGACGTGAGCTGCCAGGGCACCGACGTGACCATGACGCCCGGCTCGAACAGCAGGCGCGTCTTGAGTCGCAGTGCCGACTGGTTGTGCAGAATCTGCTCCCACCAGTGACCGACGACGTATTCGGGGATGAAGACGGTGATCACGTCGCGCGGATGCTCGCGGCGCACCCGACGCACGTACTCGATCACCGGGCTCGTGATCTCCCGGTATGGCGACGCAATCACCTTGAGCGGCACCTTGATGTCGCTTTCCTCCCACTGCGACACCAGTATTCGCGTGTCGCGGTCGTCGACGTTGACCGTGATGGCCTCGAGGACGTCCGGCCGCGTGGCGCGGGCGTAGAGCAACGCGCGCTTGGTCGCCATGTGCAGCGTGGAGACCAGGACGATCGAATGCGTGCGGCTCGGGAGAACCTGGTCTTCCTCTGCTTCGACACGCTCGAGTTCGCGTTGGACCGATGCGTAGTGGTGGTGGATCAGCTTCATCAGCACGAACAGGATCACCATCGCGAGGATGGCGATCCATGCGCCCGCGGTGAACTTGGTGATGAGCACCACCACCAGGACCGTCGCCGTCATCACCAGGCCAACCGAGTTGATGACCCTGGACTGCTTCATTCGACGCCTGGCACGCGGATCGGTCTCGTGTCGCAACAAACGCGTCCAGTGACGCACCATGCCCGCCTGGCTCAGCGTGAACGAGACGAACACGCCGACGATGTAGAGCTGGATGAGCGCGGTGACCTCACCGCCGAATGCGACGACGAATGCGATCGCCGCGACGGCAAGGAAGATGATGCCGTTGCTGAAGGCGAGGCGATCACCACGAGTGTGCAACTGTCGGGGCAGGAACCGGTCCTGCGCGAGAACTGAACCGAGTACCGGGAATCCGTTGAACGCGGTGTTGGCCGCGAGCATCAGGATGAGGGCCGTGGCGACGGCCACGAAGTAGAAGCCCGCCGGGAAACTCTCGAAGACGGCCTGCGCGAGCTGCGCGATGAGCGCCTCCTGCTGAAAGCCGGGTGGCGCGCCGATCAGGTCGCGCGCCGGGTCGGAGACGTACTTGGCGCCGACCCGCTCGGCGAGCCAGACGATCCCGAGCAGCAGCACGATCGCGATCGTTCCCAGCATGAGCAGCGTCGTGGCTGCGTTGCGCGACTTCGGTTTCTGGAATGCGGGCACGCCGTTGCTGATCGCCTCGACACCGGTCAGTGCCGCCGAACCCGACGAAAACGCTCGCGCGATGAGGAAGATGAAAGCCACACCGGCGAGATGCGTGTTCTCCGCGCGGATACCGAAGTCGGCGGTCTCGGCGCGGACGTCACGTCCGAGGACGAAGATCTCGGTCGCGCCCCACAGGAGCATCGCGATGACCCCGATGATGAACGCGTAGGTGGGAATGGCCAGCACCGAGCCGGATTCCTTGATGCCGCGCAGGTTGACGGCTGCGAGCACGACGATCGCCGCCACACAGAACCACACCCGATGCTCGTGCACGAACGGTATGGCGGAACCGATGTTCTCCGCGGCCGACGAGATCGAGACCGCGACGGTCAGCACGTAGTCGACGAGCAGCGCGCTGCCGACGACCAGACCCGCCGTCGGTCCGAGATTGACGGTTGCCACCTCGTAGTCGCCGCCCCCGGACGGATAGGCGTGGACGTTCTGTCGGTAGCTCGCGACGACCACCGCCATCACGACAGCGACAGCGATCGCGATCCAGGGCGCCAGGGTCATGGCGCTGAGACCTGCAACCGAGAGGACCAGGAAGATCTCCTGCGGCGCGTAGGCGACAGACGACATCGCGTCAGAGGCGAACACGGGCAGCGCGATCCGCTTGGGCAGCAGCGTGTGGCCCAATTTGTCACTACGGAACGGCCTGCCTAAGAGCAGTCGTTTCGTCGCAACAGACGCCTTTGACACGGTGGACACCACGCAACACTAAGACCTAGCGCTCGGGTTGGGCCACTACGCCCCCGGCGAGGTCTATCAAGCGGCTGTGAACTCCGCGTGTGGGCCAGTTCGCACGGCCCGATGTCGCCGGGGTCATCGGGCGGGTAGGTTCAAGTCGCGCGGACAATCGGCGGCAACCGCCTGCGTCGACGCTCCACCGCGCCCGACTAGCAGTGAACCCACGAGAGGATCGATGTGCGGGTAGTCATCATGGGGTGCGGACGAGTGGGATCGTCCCTGGCGATGGCCATGCAGAAGCGCGGTCACCAGGTGGCCATCATCGACCGCGATCCGGCCGCGTTCACACGACTGTCCGACGACTTCACCGGCGAGCAGATCGTCGGGGTCGGGTTCGATCGCGACGTACTCGCCCGCGCCGGGATCGACCGAGCCGACTCGTTCGCCGCGGTGTCCTCGGGCGACAACTCCAACATCATCGCCGCGCGCGTCGCGCGCGAGACCTTCGACGTCCCTCGCGTCGTCGCCAGAATCTACGACGCGAAGCGAGCCCAGGTCTATGAGCGACTCGGGATTCCCACCGTCGCAACGGTGCCGTGGACGACCGAGCGTTTCGTCTCGGCTCTCGGCGAGACGTCGACGACAACGGAGTGGCGCGATCCGTCGGGAACCATCGCGATCGCCCAGCTCGACATCCACGAGTCGTGGATCGGCATCACGTCGGTGAAGTTCCAAGAGCTCTCCGGGGCCCGCCTGTCTTTTCTGAACCGCCACGGCAAACCGATCCTCCCCGAAGCCAAAACCGTTCTGCAACAAGACGACATCGTGTTCGCATCGGTCCGCCTCGACGATCTCGCCGGTGTGCGCGCACTCGTCGCAGCGCCGCTGGCCCATGCCGATTAGAGGAGAGAGATGAAAGTCGCCATCGCCGGTGCAGGCGCAGTCGGTCGTTCGATCGCCCGTGAACTCATCGCGGCAGGCCACGAGGTCACGCTGTTCGAACGCCTCGCGAGCCACATCGACGTCGAGGCCGTCCACGGAGCGAACTGGCTGCTCGCGGATGCCTGCGAGCTGGCCAACCTCGAACGAGCCGGGTTGCAATCCTACGACGTGATGATCGCCGCCACCGGCGACGACAAGGCCAATCTCGTGGTCAGCCTGCTGGCGAAGACCGAGTTCGCGGTGAGCAGGGTCGTCGCCCGCGTAAACGATCCGCGCAATGAGTGGCTGTTCGGGGAGGGCTGGGGCGTCGACGTCGCGGTGTCGACACCTCGGCTACTGGCCTCGCTGGTCGAAGAGGCGGTGTCGGTCGGTGATCTGGTGCGGCTCATGACATTTCGTCAGGGTCAGGCAAACCTCGTCGAACTCACGCTGCCGCCCGACACCCCGCTGGCGGGCAAGCCGGTCCGCAAGATCGATCTGCCGCGCGACGCCGCGCTGGTGGCCATCATCCGTGGCGGCCGCGTGATCGTGCCCGAGCGCGACGATCCGCTCGAGGGTGGCGACGAACTCGTCTTTGTCGCCGCGGTCGAGGTGGAACCGGCGCTACACGCGGCGATCCACGGCAGCTGAGGCCCCGCCGGCGCGCGACGCGCGTCGGACGAGCACCATGGTCACCACGACTGCGAGCGCGGTGAGCGGCCAGCCCATCCCGATCCGAGCGACGGCCAGCCAACCGGTGTCGCCGCTGTCGTAGAGCGACGATTGTGCGAGATAGCGTCCCGCGAACACGAGTGCCCAGAATGCCGTGGCGACGTCATAGGCGATCAAAGTCCCGCGGTCGTGACGCCACTGCGTTCCGGTGCCGTTGACGTAATTCCAGGCCACGCCGATCAGCGGCCATCGAAGCAGGATCGAAGCGACCAGGACACCCGCGTACACCAGCGATGTCCAGATGCCGAACAGAAAGTACCCTTTCGCGTCGCCGACGCGATGGGCGATGAACGCGCAGATCGCCACGCCGAGAAAGCCGGAGATCGCCGGTGCGAGTCCGTCGTGACGGAACAGACGGACGGCCGCGACCGATACCGCCGTAGCGAGCGCCGCGATGATCGCAGCCGTCAGGCCGAATGCGGCGTTGACGGCCACGAATACAATGACGGGGATCGTCGACGAGATCAGGCCGGATACTCCGCCGAGCTGCTCGAGAACCGTCGGCGTCGGCCGTTCGCCCACCTGAGCTGCGTCGATATCCGACGCGGCGTCGGTACTGTCAGTCTTCTCCGTCGCCATGCAATTCGTAATCGGGGTTGTAGATCACCTTGGTGCCATTGTGTTCGCCGAGACGCCCACTCACGGTGATCTTCCGACCCGGCTCGATACCCGGTATGCGGTTACGGCCCATCCATTTCAGAAAGACGACGTCGCTTCCGTCGAAGAACTCCGCCTTGACCCCACTCTTGGCGGTGCGTGAACAGGTCTCGACCGCGCGCAACTCGCCATGCATCGTGACCTCGTCACCGCGCGAACACTCCACCGCGCGCTGGGCGCCGGTGGCCGCCGACTCCGCCGCGATCTTCTCCGCGTCGGCTTCTCCGAGATCTTCGGTGAGCCGCCTGGTCAGTCGCTTGAGATAACCGGCTGTGGGCATCACAACCTCCAAATAGCGATGTGGGCACGATCAGTGTTTCGGGCGCGGCTTATCGGGCTGAACCAACCGAGCCGCACTCGGTCAGCCTAGACCCCTGCGCTCAGCAGTTACAACGCACGGCATCATCGGTTCATGCCCTCGGCTGACACCGCGCCCCCACCAGCACCGACCGCGTTGATCGTCATGCCCGGCACAGGTTCGGACGACGACTACGTTCGACGAGCATTCGGGGCGGCTGCACGACTTCTCGACGTCGAGCTCATCGCTGTGAAACCGACCGCCGACCTCATCCCCGGATTCATCCGCGCACTCGACGCCGCGGCGCGCGAGCATGCGGTCGTCCTGGTCGGCGGCGTGTCCATCGGCGCGGTGACCGCACTGCGGTGGGCGCTGGACCGACAGTCCGCACACACCGGAACCTGTGCCGGCGTCCTGGCTGCGCTACCGCCGTGGAGCGGCGAACCGTCGGGATCGCTTGCCGCGGCGAGCGCCCGCCTGACCGCCGACTCCATCGAACGCGACGGACTCGACGCAACGATCGCGACGATGGTCTCGACGAGTCCCGAGTGGCTCGGCGTCGAGCTGAGTCGGTCGTGGCGCGCGCAGTCCCGCGACCTCGTCGCACAACTGCGCGCTGCGGCGGAGTGCGTGGCACCGACCCCGGACGACATCTCCGAACTCACTGTGCCACTTGCGATTACCGCTGCGGTCGACGATCCGCTACATCCCCGCGCAATCGCCGAGGACTGGTCGGCCGCTGCACCGCGCGCGGAGGTCGTCGACGTCGGATTGACCCAGTGGGGCATCGACCCCTCGGTGCTCGGGACGTCGTGCGCGCGCGCCTGGCTGCGCCTGAGTGCGGCGCCGGAGTCGGAGCCTGCCCGGCACCTATGAGAGGGAGGTCAGCGGCGTCGTCGAAAACGCTGCATGGCCGAGCCCGCCGAGCGGGGCTGATCGTCGGATGAGTCGACATCCCCACCGGCCGTGAACTCGGCGTCGGCGGTGGCAACACCCGTGTCCGTGCCACTCGTCTGCTGTGCCGTCAGATCGTCACCCGAGCCTGCAATGGCTCCGTCGGGTACGACGACGCCGGGCGGGACATCGCCACCCTCGGCCGACGCGCCCTCGAACATTTGCTGTTGTGCTGCGGCGACCTGCTCGGCCAACACCGGCGGCAGCACAAGCGGCAGCATCTCGCGGGGAGGTGCGGGCTCGGTGCCTCGACGCACCACCGACTCCGCGAGCACGGCACGGGACAGCTGGGACAGTTCGGACGCGGTGTCGTTCGGACCGCTCGCCACCAGCCGAACCATCCAGCGCGGGCCGTCGACTCCGATGAAACGATGACTGCCGCCCGGAACCTCTGCGACGATTTCGCGGCCCCAATGACCGTCTTCGATGCTCGTGGTCGCTCCGTCGTTCTTCAGTGAGTCGACGAGTTCACCTACCACCTCGCGCCACAGTCCCGGCGACTTCGGCGCCGCGAAAGCAGCGACGGTGATCCGGCCGTAGGGAGTCACCAGGTAGACGGCCTCTGGTTGATGGTCGGCGGTCATCTCGACGGTCACCTGGCCGCCTTCGACAACGGGCACCAGCACGGCGCCGAGGTCGAGGTGCGATTTCTCGAGATCCTCTGCCGGGGTGTCGAGTTCGGTGATGTCGTAGGGTCCGCGCGCCTGCCCGATGAGCAGCTGCTGGTCGGCAGTGTCCGACGCCGACTCGGGGTCTCGTGCCATCACGTGGGGTTCTCCTCGTTCGCGTTGTCGCCTGCGGTATCCGAGCCGTTGGCCGGGTCGACGATGCCCGGATCGACGGATCCCCCATCCGTCAGTATGGCGTGTCCGCCGCTCGATCCGTAGCCGCCCTCGCCGCGAGCTGTCTCGTCGAGCTCGTCGACCTCGGTGAAGTCGACCAGTTCGATCCGCTGGATCAGCAACTGCGCGATGCGATCCCCGCGCACGATGCTGATCGTCTCCGACGGATCGAGGTTGATCAGACACACCTTGATCTCCCCGCGGTACCCGGCGTCGATGGTTCCGGGCGCGTTGACGATCGACAATCCGGCGCGTGCGGCGAGTCCCGACCGTGGGTGGATCAGCCCGACCGTTCCGAATGGCAGCGCGACGGCGATCCCCGTTCCGACGAGCTGTCGACGGCCTGGCGGCAGTTCGACATCGATGGTGGAACAGAGGTCGACACCCGCATCGCCGGCATGAGCCCGAGTCGGCAGTGGAATGTCGGGATCGAGTCGCTTCACCGGGATCTGACCGATCGGTGCGGCGCCAGGGGTGGATTCTACGGTCACGAACGCAGACTACGCTGAGCTTTGTGAGTTCATCCGAACGCCCCGAGGAGACCGGGGCCCAGTCGCCAGGACCGACTGATCCGGCAGCAGACCGCTACAGCGAACGGCTGCGTGTGCCCCTGTGGTGGTGGCCTGCCGCGGCAGTGGTGACCGCGGTCGCCGGATACGAGATAGAGCTCTCGGCGCATCGCTCGTCGTGGAGTTTCGTCGGATACATCGCCGTCGGGCTGCTGTGTGCATTCCTGCTGTGGTCGATGGGCCGTACCCAGATCAGGGTCAGCGCAGACGGAGTCTTGCATGCGGGCAAGGCGCAATTGCCGAATTCTGTCATCGCGCGCGGGGCGAGTATCCCTGCGTCGGCCAAGAGCGCGGCGCTCGGTCGGCAGCTCGATCCGGCTGCGTTCCTCATGCACCACGCGTGGATCAAGACAATGGTGTTGTTGGTGTTGGACGATCCCGATGACCCGACGCCCTACTGGCTGGTGTCAACGCGCCATCCCGACAAGGTGCTCGCCGCACTGGGTATTCCCGATGCCAGCACGACGCACGCGGTGAGTCCTGAGCACTCGGACCGCGACCAGAGCTGAGGCGACCAGAGCTGGGGCCCGCGGTAGTCCGAGACTCACGAGCAGACGCAAGCGGCGCAGCGGTGCCGGATACCGGCACGCTGCGCGCCGCTCAGGCGCAGTCGACGCAGATGAGCGAGCTGCCATTCTCCCGAGCCAATCGGCTGCGGTGGTATACGAGGAAGCAGCTGCTGCAGGTGAATTCGTCGGCCTGCTTGGGGATCACACGGACGGAGAGCTCTTCTCCGGAGAGATCAGCGCCGGGCAGCTCGAATGACTCGGCCGTGTCGGTCTCATCGACATCAACCGCAGACGACTGGGCTTCGCTGCGACGAGCCTTCAACTCTTCGAGCGAATCCTCATTCAGGTCTTCGGTCTCCGTACGCCGTGGCGCGTCGTAATCAGTAGCCATTGTGTGCCTTACTTGGTTGGAGTTGGAGCCGTGGAGGACTGGCTTGTGGCCGGTCGACCAATTGAGCACGATGCCTGTCGGGGGGTTGGATTTCACCGACGTCACAACAACTCGTGGCGCCTGCAATTCGTTACCCCCAACCAAACAGATTTATGTGATGTGCATCACATATTCCGTAGGCTGGTCCGTCCCTGTCTAGGACGGGGCGCCCGAACTGTAGTGCATCGCTTGTCTGCGGTCAACATCACGCGTACGCCGATTCATTCCCGAGCGTCGGTCGGCTCAGACGGACACGCGGAGTGAACCGGGACTCATCACACAGGGACCGACTCGCACGCACGGTGCTTGACCCACACCCGCGCACGAACCCTCTACAGTGAACCTCGTCCTGCTCGCTGGGCTCCCGGCGTCGGCAGGCGCAGGTATGCGTGGATGCGAGAAGGAGCAGGGTTCAACGGTGGTCTCGAGGATTACGGTCGGTTATCCCACCGATGACAAGGGACGCCCTTATCGACGTCGGCGTGCGCGGCCCGCCATCATCGTCGCGGTCATTCTGCTCGTCGTAGGTGTGATCGCATGGGCTGTCGCACTTTCCAAATCGACAGCCGACGCAACGCCCACGAGTTGCAACCAGCCCACACCGGCCAGTTCATCGGTGGCGGCACCCCCGGTCGCCAATGCCCCCGCGGCCGCGTCGGCGAAGACACCGAAACTGACCGTCGTCAGTCGTGACGACATGCTGAAGGTCGCACCCGCCGCGCTGTCGACATTCCAGGTGCGCGTGCTGAACGCGTCGACTCAGCGCGGCGAAGCCCAGACCGTCTCAGACGATCTGACCGCGCAGGGATTCAATCCCGTTCCCGACGGCGCATATGCCGACGACGCCCTCTACCCCAACCACGACCTCGACTGCGTGGCGCAGATCCGCTTCGGGCCCGCGGGAAAGGCTGCCGCAGCGTCGGTCTGGGTCGCGATCCCGTGCGCAGAACTGGTCGACGACGGGCGCACCGGAACCTCAGTCGACGTCGCGCTCGGCGAGTACTACAAGGCACGTGAGCAGTCGCAGGACACGCAGGCCGCGCTCGAGGCCCTTCGCTCGGCGGACCCGCACAACCCCAAGACCGGGGCCGACCCGGGAGTGGTGCGGGCGGTTCACGCCCAAACCTGTTGATCGACAGGCTGATCGATCATTCAGGAGATCGGCGACAGCGCGCCGATCTCATCGAGCAACGCGAAGAACTCATCAGCGATACCCGGCGCGACGGCGACCGTTGCATCGCCGTCGGCTGAGCGCGAATCCGGTGGCGGAGTCCGCACAATCGCACCCGCCTCTGCTGCGACGAGGCCACCGGCCGCCCAGTCCCAGGGACTCAATCCGTGCTCGATATGCGCATCAACCGCGCCGGAGGCGACCATGCACAGGTCGAGCGCCGCGGCACCTACTCGACGTAGATCCCGAACCCGGGGAAGAAGCCGGGACATCAGCTCGCCCTGCACGCGTCGGCGCTCGACGTCGTAGCCGAAGCCGGTCGCGACCAGTGCGAGGTCGACGCGCGAGATCGGGTTGGCACGAAGCCTCGTACGCACACCGTCGCGCACTTCATGTGCGCCACCCGACAGCGTCGCGGTGTAGACGACGTCGCGCGCGACGTCGACGACAGCACCGGCAACCGACCTGCCGTCGACCTGGGCGGCCACGGAGACCGCATACGCGGGGATGCCGTAGAGGAAGTTGACGGTCCCATCGATGGGATCGATCACCCAGCGCACACCGGACGGAACCTCGACGGTGCCGCCCTCCTCTTCACCGAGGACGGCATCGTCTGGACGCAGGCGCTTGAGCAGCCCGCGGATGAGTTCCTCGGATTCGGTGTCGGCGAGCGTCACAGGGTCGGTCGGCGTCGATTTCGTCGACACGGCCGACGGGGCAACGTCATTGCCTGTTCCCGGTGCCGTTCCGGTGTGACCGAACAGCTCCGGCCGCCGCCTGCGGACATGGCGAGCCGCTTCGGTGGCCACCTCGAATGCCACCTCACCGAGCCGCTCCACATCGACGCCGGCGATAGTCGGAGCCGTATCGACCTTCTCGCGGGGGATGTTCACCAGACCATCATGTCAGTTGACCTTCGCCCGACCCTCTCGGTGACCTCTACTCGACCTGTGGGCGGCACGCAGTCAGCCGACGGTTACGTGATCGTCACCGTGCGACACGTTTTCCGACAAGGTCCGCCCGTTGCACGTCACGCCTCGATAGCCTGAATATCGCACGGTCGCGGACACTGCGATCACCGAGAGAGGAAGCCGCCATGACCGACTCATCCACCTCTGCGAACGATTCCGCCGGACCCCGCGCGTTCGGCGTCGACGTCGGGGGGTCGGGGATCAAGGGCGGAATCGTGGACCTCACGACTGGCAAGCTGGTCGGCGAACGCTACAAGGTGCTCACCCCCAAACCCGCGACACCCGAAGCGGTCTCGCGGGGCGTTGCCGAGGTCGTCGGCCACTTCAACTGGGATGGGCCCGTTGGCATCACACTTCCCGGAGTCATCACCGACGGAACCATGCGCACCGCGGCGAACATCGACAAGGGCTGGATCGGCACGAATACCTACGAGCTCTTCGCCAAGGATCTCGGGGGGCGTGCTCTGTCGGTCGTCAACGACGCGGACGCAGCCGGAATGGCCGAGGACGCGCACGGCGCCGGACGTGGCGTCGACGGGGTGGTCATGCTCCTGACGTTCGGCACCGGCATCGGATCGGCGATCCTGGTGAATGGCACGCTCGTACCGAACACCGAGCTCGGCCACCTCATCGTCGGAAAGAAGGAAGCCGAGCATCAGGCATCCTCGCGCGTGAAGGAAGAAAAGGGCTGGTCGTACGAGAAATGGTCCAAGAAGGTCAGCAAGGTCCTCGATGAGTACGAGGCGCTGTTCTGGCCGTCGTTGTTCATCGCGGGCGGCGGCATCAGCCGCAAGGCCGACAAGTGGATTCCGTACCTCACGAACGAGACCAAAGTGGTTCCGGCGGCCCTGCAGAACACGGCCGGAATCGTGGGGGCCGCGATGGCCGTCGATCAGGGTCTCAAGCCCTGATTCCGCCGACGTCTGAGCGATCTCGTAGCGCGCGCCGTCTGCGATCCCCGGGCGTCGTCGACGGCGCGCTACCGAGACTGCGACAACCGGCCTGACCTGGCATTTGTCACATTCGGGGTGATGTTGTCGTTACAATGGCTTCCACCGGTGACGATGCACCGAGAAACCAGCCCGATCCGCAGCGGTTCTCCGCTGTGAATCAGCGTGTCAGATTGTGTTCGGAAAGGTTGTACGTGGCAGCCACCCAGACCCGCCAGAGCGACGCCGAAGCCGAGGATTCGACGACGACGTCGGCCCCGGCTGCAGATAAGCCAACGGCAAAGAAGACCGCCAAGAAGGCGGCCAAGAAGGCCACAGCTCGCAAGGCCCCCGCCAAGAAGGCGGCCAAGAAAGCCGCTCCGAAGAAGGCAGCCAAGAAGGCCGCGAGTCCTGCCGACGGGGCAGAAGAAGCCAACGAAGCAGAAGAACTCGACGGCGGCTCGATCGACGACATCGACGGCCCCGACGCGGACCTCGACGAAGACGTCGAGATCGACGACGAGGATCTCGAGGTCGACGACGAGGAAGCCGAAGATTCGGCCGACGACGACGACGCCGACGAGGAGTCCGAGACTCCCGCGAAGACGACCGCCGGAGCCACTCCCCCGGTCGCGCCGCCCGCCGACAAGGCGTCGAAGGACGCCGACGCGAAGACCGCAGGAGACTTCGTCTGGGACGAGGAAGAGTCAGAGGCTCTTCGTCAGGCCCGCAAAGACGCTGAGCTCACCGCGTCCGCCGACTCGGTTCGTGCCTACCTCAAGCAGATCGGCAAGGTCGCCCTCCTCAACGCAGAAGAGGAAGTCGAACTCGCCAAGCGCATCGAAGCAGGCCTGTACGCCACCGAACGCCTGCGTCGGATCATGGAGTCGGGCGAGAAGATCTCGACCGCACAGAAGCGCGATCTGAACTGGATCTCCCGCGACGGCAACCGCGCCAAGAACCACCTTCTCGAGGCCAACCTGCGCCTCGTCGTCTCTCTCGCCAAGCGCTACACCGGCCGCGGCATGGCATTCCTGGACCTGATCCAGGAGGGCAACCTCGGTCTGATCCGCGCTGTCGAGAAGTTCGACTACACCAAGGGTTACAAGTTCTCGACGTATGCCACCTGGTGGATCCGTCAGGCGATCACCCGCGCGATGGCCGATCAGGCCCGCACCATCCGTATCCCGGTGCACATGGTCGAGGTCATCAACAAGCTCGGCCGCATTCAGCGTGAGCTGCTCCAGGACCTCGGCCGTGAGCCGACTCCCGAAGAGCTCGCGAAGGAAATGGACATCACGCCCGAGAAGGTGCTGGAGATCCAGCAGTACGCTCGTGAGCCCATCTCGTTGGACCAGACGATCGGCGACGAGGGCGACAGCCAGCTCGGCGACTTCATCGAGGACTCCGAGGCCGTGGTCGCGGTCGACGCGGTCAGTTTCACGCTACTCCAGGATCAGCTGCAGTCGGTGCTCGAGACGCTGTCCGAGCGCGAAGCGGGCGTCGTCCGACTCCGCTTCGGACTCACCGACGGTCAGCCGCGCACACTCGACGAGATCGGCCAGGTCTACGGCGTGACGCGTGAGCGCATCCGTCAGATCGAGTCGAAGACCATGTCGAAGCTTCGGCACCCGAGCCGCTCGCAGGTTCTGCGCGACTACCTCGACTGACCGTCGTTAGGACCGCGCTCTAGGTACCTGATTCGTCGAACGGCGCGAACGTGCCGTCCGCTTGCCGCAGGTATGGCGTGACGTCGACCACCGCAGCCAGCGGTAGCGGGCCGTACAGGTGCGGGAACAGCATCGATTTCGGATCGTCTGCGACGCCGGGCTCCCAACGGATCTCGGCGTCGAGTCGTGTCGGCTCGATGTGCAACGCAAGCAGGTCGTACTCACCGGAATAGAACCGATTGGCCGGCAGATGCACCTGCTGCGGAGTCGAGAGGTGGATGAACCCGACGTCGGCGAGCGACGACGGCCGCAGCTCCGATTCGTGTCGGGCCGCCTCCCAGTCCGCACTCGACATCAGATGAATGAGGCGTTCGACGGTCCGCCCGTCGGTTGGTGACGTCACTGCAGCACCATAGTCATCAGAGGTCTCAGAACCATCGAAATGTGAGCTAGATCGCCTCTCGCGTAACGGGATCGTGTAGTTGTGTTGCACCTCGGGGAACCGATGTAAACGGTGAGTGACGACACACCCGGGAAACCGGCGGAACAATACGAGCCCCCGAAACGTCTGACACAGTGAGGTTGACGCATCGTCCGGATGCGTTGGCTCTGAAGGGAAGGCGACCACACCGGCGCCGGACCGGGACGGAGGAATATGTCTGACATCGCCACCACAACCCCGATCTCCATACCGCTCACCGCTGCCGATCGCTGTGATCGCTGTGGCGCAGCCGCAAAGGTTCGTGCCGTCCTACCCAAGGGCGGCGAGCTTCTCTTCTGCCGCCACCACTTCAACGAGCACGAGGCCCGACTCGTCGAGCTCAGTGCCACCGTCGAAGAGTCTGCGGGAGAGCTGGTCTAGAGACCGATACACGTAGCGAACGCCCCGACCACTCGGATGTGGCCGGGGCGTTCTGCTATTCAGATCTCGTGCGCCCGCGTCACCGCCACGCGCGCAGTGCCTTGATGCGCTCGCGGAGTTGGTCGGCCGTGGCCATCGCCGTCGGCGGGCCGCCGAGTTTGCTGCGTAGTTCGTTGTGCACCATGCCGTGCGGCTTACCGGTGCGATGGTGGTGCATCGCGACCAGCCCGTTGAGTTCTTTTCGTAGCGCGTGGAGGTTCTCGCCCGTCGCCTGCTGCGCCGGCACCTTGTCTGCCGCCGGAACGATCTGCGTCACCGCCGATCGCTGCGCAACCTGGTCGGCCTGCTTCTTGCGCAGCAGTGCGCGCACCTGGTCGGCGTCGAGCAGTCCTGGAAGCCCCAAGTAGTCCGATTCTTCGTCGCTGCCCGCAAACGTCGCGGTACCGAACGACGAACCGTCGAAGATCACCTGGTCGAGCTCGGCGTCGGCATGCAGTGATTGGAAGCTCTTTTCCTCCTCTCCCGCCTCGTCCTTCTGCTTGTTGGCATCGATCAGCAGCGCGTCGTCGAGGCCGTCGCTGTCGCGATGAGGTTTGCCGAGCACGTGGTCGCGCTCTGCTTCCATCTGGCTCGCCAGATTCAGGAGCACCGGGACGGAGGGCAAGAACACGCTCGCGGTCTCGCCCGGGCGCCTCGAGCGCACGAAACGCCCGATTGCCTGTGCAAAGAACAGCGGCGTCGACGCACTCGTCGCGTACACACCGACCGCCAGACGCGGAACGTCGACGCCCTCGGACACCATGCGGACCGCGATCATCCATTCGTCGTCGGATTCGGCGAACTGCGAGATGCGCGACGTCGACTTCGGGTCGTCGGAGAGGACGAGGACCGGTTTGCGGCCGGTGATCGACTCGAGGAGTTCTGCGTAGTCGCGGGCAACGGTCTGATCGGTGGCGATGACCAGTCCGCCTGCGTCGGGAACACCAGCCGCACGTAACTGGCCGAGCCGCGTGTGCGCGGCCTGGAGCACGGACGGAATCCAGTCACCGTGCGCGTCGAGCGCGGTTCGCCAGGCTCGTGCGGTCTGCTCGGCGGACAGTGGCTCTCCCAGTCGGGCGGTGTACTCCTCCCCCGCCGACGTACGCCAACTCGCCTGTCCCGAGTACGCGAGGAACACGACGGGCCGCACGACGCCGTCGGAGAGCGCGTCGGCGTAGCCGTAGGTGTGGTCGGCCCGCGATCGCAGCACGCCACCCTCTTCCGGCTCGTACGTGACGAACGGAATGGGTGAGTCGTCGGAGCGGAACGGTGTTCCTGTCAGCGACAACCTCCGCACGGCGTCGGAAAACGCCTCACGGATCGCGTCGCCCCACGATTTCGCGTCGCCACCGTGATGGATCTCATCGAGGATCACGAGTGTTCGACGATTCTCGGTGCGCACCCGGTGCCGCGATGGGTGCGCGGCCACCTGCGCGTAGGTCAGCGCGACACCGTTGTAGTCGGAGCTGGTCTGACCGTCGGAGTTGCGAAACCGGGAGTCCAGAGCGATGCCGACGCGCGCGGCGGCCTGCGCCCACTGATGCTTGAGATGTTCGGTCGGGGTGACGACGGTGACCTGTTCGACCGTGCGGTCGTCGAGCAGTTCCCGCGCGACCCGAAGTCCGAACGTCGTCTTTCCCGCACCCGGCGTTGCGACCGCGAGAAAGTCTGTCGGCCTGGTCGCGAGGTACTTCGTGAGCGCTCGTCGCTGCCAGGCGCGTAGCGGCGGACCGGCGGGCGTTGCGGGCGATTGGGCAGAAGTCACGTAATCAAAGCTCCCGACGGCGCGAAGGCAAGAAACAACCCCTCGGCCAGATGGACCGTGCCGGAACACATTCACTCATCCGAGGGGACTCCTCGATCTTAGCGGCTTGCGCCGACACCGCTTTCGCCAGACACGGGTGATCGACGCGAGCGCCGCAATGGGGTCGGTGACACGCGGCAAGGGGTGTGTCGCACGCAACCTGCGCCGATCAGGGATGCTGGACCCATAGCCACGACACGCCGCAACCCTGTTCCGATGACCGACGACGCCACCCCGTCGCCGGTTCTCGGAGAACGCGCGCGCAGACCTCCGCGCCGGCCGGCACCCGTGTCGATGGACCTTCCGATGGGAAACGACGGTCGGCCGTTCGATTCCCCAACACTCGACACTCCTGGCCTCGATGCCGCTGGGGCCCCGCGTCGCTCTCCGCCGATACGCGACACCGACGACGCCGCGTCGGAAGGAACCGACGATCCGCAAGCGCACCAGCCGTCTGCTCCCGGACCGCCTGTGCTGCCGAACATCCATCGGGTTGTCTGGCGCACGATCAAGAAGGCATGGGACGACGGAATCGTCGGTTGGGCCGCGCAGGCCGCGTTCTGGCAGGCGTTGTCGCTGCCTCCGCTGCTTCTCGGACTCCTCGGCAGCGTCGGCTATGTCGCCGGGTGGTTCGGTCCCGACACCGTCGAAGTGATCTCGTCGCGGATCATCAGCTTCGCGGAACGCACGTTCTCGACGAGCGTTGTCAACGATCTCATCACCCCGACCGTCGACAACGTCCTCGGTCGCGGACGCGTCGGGGTAATTTCGGTTGGCTTCATCCTGTCGCTGTGGGCCGGGTCGTCGGCCGTGTCGTGTTTCGTCGCGTCGATCGTTCGGGCACACGACCAGCACGAGGTGCGCAATCCCGTGTGGCAGCGAATCTTCGCGCTCCTGCTGTACGTGTGCTTCCTTCTCGTGTCGGTGTTCCTGCTGCCACTGGTAGCACTCGGCCCGAACTACCTGCACGAGATCGTGCCCGACTCGTGGGACCGAGGAGTGAGCGCGCTGATCGACTACGGATACTTCCCGTTCGTCGCGCTGCTGCTCCTCGGGGTCCTCACGACGCTCTATCACCTGGCGCTGCCGAATCCGTTGCCCTGGCATCGGCTCGTCGGCGGCGCGGTGGTCGCCGGGATCTTCTTCTGGATCGCCAGCTACGTATTGCGTATCTACCTCGCCGCGATCACACGCGCCGGATACACCTACGGCGCACTGGCGACGCCGATCGCCTTTTTGCTGTTCACATTCTTCCTCGGCTTCGCGATCGTGATCGGCGCCGAGTTCAATGCCGCGGTGCAATCACTGTGGCCGGCCAAACCCCCTGCCACCGCGCACGTCCGACACTGGGTACACGAGCAGACCTCCGACATCACCGGCCACATCAAGTCGATTCCCGAGCGACTGGCCACCGGGCCGATCCGCAAGTCCCCTCAGCAGCCCGACGACGCAATGCGCGACTCGGACTCCGATGCCGACACGGACGTCCACACGTATGACACGCAGCCCCGGGGCACGCAGACTCCCCGGGACCGGTCCTCACCTCAACGGCAACCGCCGCCCGGCAAACGTCGTTAGCGGGCGGCGGTGGCTGCAGCAGGAAGCGTCACTCCTTGCGCATCCGGTTGTAGATCTTCTTGCACTTGGGGCAGACGGGCGATCCCGGCTTGGCCGAGCGCGTCACCGGGAACGTCTCGCCGCACAGCGCCACCACGTGATTGCCCATGACAGCGCTCTCGGCGATCTTGTTTTTCTTGACGTAGTGGAAGAACTTGGGTCTGTCGTCGTCTCCCCGATCCGTCGCGTCGGCGTCGGGCCGCTCGTCGGTCTTGGTGTCCGACCATTCGTCGAGGTCGGGACGCTCGATAGTTTCGGTAGCCATGCGCTCTATTGTGCTCCTCACTGCCCGATTCCGACACGGTGACCCACGACGCGCGACGACCAGTGCCACCGGCGCGGCCTCGGACACGCCCGAGCGCGTCACACGACGGTCGCCCCGTCGGTGCAATCAGGAACTGAAAGTGGAACAGTGGAGACATGGGATTCGACGGAACGAAGCGCAGTCATGGTGGGTGCTGAGGGGCCACGCCGCGATCATGTGTCGCCAGAGGCCTTTCTCATCACCGACGCGCAGGACTCCCTCGACGAGCAGCACAGGGCGCGCGTACGCAAATATCTGACGCTGATGTCGTTTCGTGTTCCCGCGCTGATCATCGCGGGCATCGTCTACAGCATGACCGGATCGGGCTGGTGGGCGCTCGGCATCGTCGCACTGTCGATACCGCTCCCCTGGGTCGCGGTCCTGATCGCCAACGACCGACCACCTCGCAAGCGAGGAGAGGTGGCCCATTACAAATACGGCCCCGACCACCACGTCGTCGGCCCACAGGCTCTCGGCGGCGAGTCGAACGTCATCGACTCCACCGTCTCCGAAGACCGACATCGAAACTGAGCGCAGTTACGCCGGTTTGAGTGGACCCAGTTGCGTCTACTGGACCAGATCTCAGCCGATTCTCAGTCGCCCCGTCCTACTAGATCGAGCGTTCATGCAGGTCAGGTGTCAGTAGCCCGAATCAGCCCCCGGGGAACTTTCACGGAGTGCATGTCGTTGCACCCTATGAACGCACTCGATTAGGAGGCCAGATGTCACGCTCCACCGTCACACGCTCCACATCCACCGTCGCTTCTGGCGACACCACCCCTTCACGTCCGGCGATGACGGAACAAGATCTCGACGCACAGTCACCTGCGGCAGATCTGGTCCGCGTCTACCTCAACGGCATCGGCCGCACGGCGCTGCTCAACGCGGAGCAGGAGGTCGAGCTCGCCAAGCAGATCGAAGCGGGCCTCTACGCCAAGCACGTTCTGGCGACCCGCAAGCGGCTGTCCGCAGCCAAGAAGCGTGATCTCTCGATCGTCGTTCACGAAGGCGAGGTCGCACGATCGCACCTACTCGAGGCCAACCTCCGCCTCGTCGTCTCGCTCGCCAAGCGCTACACCGGCCGCGGAATGCCACTCCTCGACCTCATCCAGGAGGGCAATCTCGGCCTGATCCGCGCGATGGAGAAGTTCGACTACGCAAAGGGCTTCAAGTTCTCGACGTACGCGACCTGGTGGATTCGCCAGGCCATCACGCGAGGCATGGCAGACCAGAGCCGCACCATCCGTCTTCCTGTCCACCTCGTCGAGCAGGTCAACAAGCTGGCCCGCATCAAGCGTGAGCTGCATCAGCAACTCGGCCGCGAGGCCACCGACGATGAGCTCGCCAACGAATCGGGTATCCCGGCGGAGAAGATCGCAGATCTGCTCGACCACAGCCGCGACCCGGTGAGCCTCGACATGCCGGTGGGCAGCGACGAGGAGGCACCGCTCGGCGACTTCATCGAAGACGCCGAGGCGACCTCTGCGGAGAGCGCCGTCATCGCCGGACTCATGCACACCGACGTCCGCGCGGTGCTCGCCACGCTCGACGAGCGTGAGCAGCAGGTGATCCGGATGCGCTACGGCCTCGACGACGGACAGCCACGCACACTCGATCAGATCGGCCGCATGTTCGGGCTCTCGCGCGAACGCGTCCGTCAGATCGAGCGTGAGGTGATGGGCAAGCTCCGCCAGGGCGAGCGCGCCGAGCGCCTGCGCGCCTACGCGAGCTGACTCGCTACCGCTAACTCAATCGTCTCGGTCCGGTGTCCGCCTTGGTGGGCACCGGGCCGATTCGTATGCGGGCGTTGAGGATTGCTGCGCCCTCCGGCGAACACAGCACGGGGTCGACAAAGATCTCGCGGATCTCCGGGATGTCGTCGGCCATCGTCGAGATGCGGATGAGCAGGTCGACCAGCGCTTCTCGATCGACCGGGGCCTCTCCCCGATAGCCGTAGAGGAGCGGGGCCGATCGTGGCTCGTCGATCAGTTCGTCGGCGTCGAGGGCGGTGATCGGGATCGCGCGATACCCGTGGTCGCCGAGGAGCTCGAACGTCCTGCCCGACAAGCCGAACGAGATCAGTGGCCCGAACGACGGGTCATCGCGCATGCGCACCATGGTGCCGACGCCCTTGGGCGCCATCTTCTGCACGTGGAGCACCTTGTCACCGGTCAGCTCCGAGATCTCGGCGAACGCGGTCACCACCGCGGTGGCGTCGGGAAGGTCGAGTCGTGCGCCCTCACGGTCGAGTCGGCCGCGCCACGACGGAGACGTTGCTTTGACGGCCACAGGAAATCCCAGGTCACGCGCCGCGGCGGACGCCTCGTGCATCGTCGAGACCTCGCGGAAGGGAACCACCCGGACTCCGTACCACTCCAGCAGGCGCGCCGAGTCGACGTCGCCGAGGACCGTCACCTCATCGGCGCCTGCGGCCGTCGAGCCACTTGACTCATCCGACTCAGCCTCGGAAGGCCCGCACATGGCTTCGCGCACCCATGTCCGCGCAGCCTCGGGGTCGATGCCGTCGGGCCTTTCGACGGAAACCTCCGGTCGCGCGCACCATCGCGCGTACTGCCACGCGCGTGCCAGAGCGGCCGCTGCCCGTTCCGGAGAGGAATACGACGGAATCGAGCCGCGGGCAGGTAACCCCGACGGCCCGGGCTTCATCAGGCCCGGTGGGATGCCCTCGACGGCGAGGAAGGTGGTCACGATCGGTTTGTCGGCATCGGCATCCGGTGTGTTCGCGCCCGCGATCAGTGCGCGGGCATGCCAGCCGAGGTCGACGGCGACAGGTGGCACGAAGACGACGATCACGCTGTCGACCCCCGGATCGGCCATCGCCTGCGCGACGGCGCCCTCGAAATCATCCTCCGAGGCTCCTGCGCCGAGGTCGATGGTCGACTCCACTTCCAGACCACCCGAGCGCGCGGTGTCAGCGGCGAGGCTGCCGAGCACCGACGAGTTGCCGATGATGCGGGTCCTGGGGCCGCGAGGTAGGGGTTGGTACGCGAAAAGGGATGCGCAGTCGAACAATTCTGGAATGGTATCGACCTGGATGACGCCTGCTTGCTCGAGCATCATCTGCGCGATGCGATCGTCGAGGCTCGCCGCAGCGGTCCGTGCGGCACGCACCGGGCTCATCGCCCCCTTACCGGACTTCACCGCGACGATCGGCTTCGATCGCGACACCCTGCGGGCAATGCGCGAGAACTTGCGCGGGTTACCGAAACTCTCCAGGTACAGCAGCACGACGTCGGTGGCGGTATCGGAATCCCAGTACTGCAGCAGGTCATTGCCCGAGACGTCGGCGCGGTTGCCCGCCGAGACGAATGTCGACAGTCCGATCTGTCGATGTGCGGCCGTGTCGAGGATCGCGATGCCGAGCGCACCGGACTGACAGAAGAATCCGACGCGGCCCAGCGGCGGGATACGGGGCGCGAGCGTGGCATTCAGCGCGATCGACGGGTCATTGTTCGCGACGCCGAGGGCGTTGGGCCCCACCAGGCGCATGCCGTGCTCGCGGACCTGCTGAACGAGGCGATGTTCACTCTCCAGGCCCGCCTCACCGCTCTCCCCGAAGCCGGACGACACGATCACCAGGGCACGCACACCCTTGACCATGCAGTCGTCGAGCACCTCGTCGACGCTCGCCGCGGGCACCGCGACCACGGCAAGATCGACCGGGTCGGGGATGTCGCGCACCGTCGGGTACGCGCGGATTCCCCTCACCGATGGCGGCCGCACGCGGGGCGCACGCGCCGGGCCGCGATGACGTCGCTGTGGTGGGCGCGTGACCCCGGCACGCGCCACGTCGTGGGCCGATTCGCCCTGCTCGTCGTCGGGTTCACCGTCACGGTCGGGACCATTCACCGGGAACACCGGTCCGGTGAATCCGGCCGCAATGATGTTGGCCAGCAGCGCGTTTCCCACCTTCTTGGGATCGGTCGACGCACCGATCACGGCGACGGACGCCGGTCGCAACAAGTTGGCGACGCTGCGCGCCTCGGACGCACGCTCACGGTCGTTGCGCACCGAAAGCATCGCCTCGGTGGGATCGATCGTGAACTCGACATGGACCGTCGAGCCGTCGAATGCGCGCGAGATCTGGTAGCCGGCGTCACGGAAGACGGCGACCATGTTGGGATTCTCGCTGAGCACCTCGGCCTCGAAGCGGGTGAATCCGTTCTCGGCAGCGGCTCCGGCGAGATGTTCGAGGAGAATGGGTCCGAGTCCTCGGCCCTGGTGTTCGTCGGCGACGACGAAGGCGACCTCTGCGGATTCGGGCTTACCGTCGGCGGCGAGTCCCTCATAGATGCCGATCGCGATGATCTCCCCGCCGAGCACTGCGACGATCGCAACCCGGTTGTGGTGGTCGACTGTGGTCATGCGTGCGACCTCCCGTGGCGGAAGAGTCGGCGTCGGACCGAAGTAGCGCATGTACCTGGTGCGTTCGGACAAACCCGAGTGGAATCGGACGACGCGGTCGGCGTCGTCGGGGACGATCGGACGCAGATGCACCACGCCGCCGTCGGACGCGAGGACGTCGGCGATCCAGTGGCGGGGGTAATCCCACGGACCGCGCGGGCGCTCGCCCTGTGCGTGGTCGTCCCGGTGACCTGCCTGAACGGTTGAATCAGTCGACGGGCTTTCAGTCGCTGGCGTATCAGTTTTCCCGGTCGAATCAGTCACGGGGGAATCAGTCACGGGGGTCCTCCGGGTCGAGTCCGTGTAGCGGATACACCGCACGGCGAGTGGCCATGATGGCGCGATCGGTTTGTCGTTGGGCGCTCTCGTCGATGCCGGGCGGCGGTTGTTGGCCCGTGTCGCCATCCCACTCGACGAAGTCGACGTCGCCGCCGTCGCCCATGACATGCACGGGCGCCTGCGAGTACTCCGAGTGCACCTGCGTGGCGATCTGTTCTGCTGTGGCACACCATGATTCGTTGATCGGTGTCGACACATCGACGTCACGATCGAGCACAACGCCGAGTAGATGCGACCAACTGCGCGGCACGACATTCACCACGCCGTAGCCTCCTCCGCCGACAGCTATCCACCTGCCGTCGCAATACTTCTCGGCGAGGTCGCGCATCGCGATCATTGCCGCACGCTGCCCGTCGACGGTCAATGAGAGATCGGTCAACGGATCGGCGCGATGACTGTCGGCGCCGCACTGGCTGATGATGATCTGTGGCTTGAACTCGGCGATCAACGACGGAACGACAGCGTGGAATGCGCGAAGCCACAACCGATCCTGGGTGTCGGGCATCAGCGCGAGGTTGACCGCGGAGCCCTCGGCGGCATCCTGCCCGACCTCGGTCTGCCAGCCGGTTCCCGGCCACAGCGTCGCGGGATGCTGGTGCAGCGACACCGTCATCACGCGCGGGTCGGATGCGAACGCCACCTGCACGCCATCACCGTGGTGTGCGTCGATGTCGATGTAGGCGATGCGGTCGAAACCGTTCTCGAGCAGCCAGTGGATCGCGACGGCGCAGTCGTTGTAGATGCAGAATCCCGCCGCACGCGACCGCATGGCATGGTGCATTCCGCCACCGATGTTGACCGCCCGACGCACCGCTCCGGAACCGACCGCCTGCGCTGCCGCCAGCGTTCCACCGACCAGCAGCCGCGCCGCCTCGTGCATTCCGTCGAACACGGGATTGTCGGAGTCGCCGAGTCCGAACAGGCGCTCGAGAAGCGGACCGGACAACGACGCCGTTCCCGATCCGACGGCACGCACCGCGTCGATGTAGTCCTGACTGTGGACGACGGTCAGAGCATCATCGCCGATCGCGAGCGGTTCGGAGACGTCGACATCGTCGAGCACTCCGAGGCTCTGTGCGAGGGTCATCGTCAGCGCCAAGCGCACGGGATTCATCGGGTGGGTGTGTGCCCAGCGATACGAGAGGAACTCCTCGCTCCAGATCACCGCCGCGCTCATCGATGTCTCCACGCACTACGCACACAACCAAGGCTAGTGCCTCACCGCGCGGGCCGGACGCGTTCGGCATGTGACGAGGCAGTCTCGGAAGCAGGTCAAGGTACTCTTGTAAAGACGGAAGGGACTGGCTCAAGTGAACGATCTGGTTGACACCACCGAGATGTACCTCCGGACGATCTACGACCTCGAAGAAGAGGGAATCGTCCCACTGCGCGCACGCATCGCCGAACGACTCGAGCAGAGCGGACCAACCGTGTCTCAGACGGTCGCGCGTATGGAACGCGACGGATTGTTGCGCGTCGCGGGCGACAGGCACCTCGAACTGACCGACAAGGGTCGTGCCCTCGCGGTCGCCGTGATGCGCAAGCACCGTCTCGCCGAGCGGCTGCTCGTCGATGTCATCGGCATGCCCTGGGACCAGGTCCACGAGGAAGCGTGCCGCTGGGAGCATGTCATGAGCGAGAACGTGGAGCGCCGGCTCCTCACCGTGCTCGACAACCCGACGACCTCGCCATACGGCAATCCGATTCCCGGCCTGGCAGAACTCGGCGTCGAGACGACGACGTCCACAGGCGAGGCCGCTCGCCTGTCCGATCTCCCGCAGGGCGAGGCGGTCGCGGTGATCGTCCGTCGACTCTCCGAGCACGCCCAGTCCGATACCGAGCTGATCGCTGCGCTGCGCGACGCGGGCGTCGTCCCGAACGCACGCGTGACAGTGACCTGCACCCCGCAGAAGGTGGAGATCAGCACGCCCGGTCACGCCGGACTGACTCTGTCTCCCGAGATGGCCCACTCGCTCTTCGTCGAAAAGGTCTGACCGACACCGTTATCCGACGCCACTCGTCAACTCGCATCACGCAGTGTGGCGCCGGGGAGCGTCACACCGAGTTGCGCTGCCGCGTCGTACGAGTCACCGATGAGGTGCCAGAGGTTGTCCGGGCGTAGCCCGTTACGTAGCGAGTGGTCGAGGAGCTGCGCGAGTTTCCATGTGCGGTCGGCCTCGCGCGCGACGTCGAGCGCCACGCCCGCAAAGCTCCCCTCACCTGCGATGTAGTGCAGATGCGCGAGGAGCGTCGCGGCACTGGCTCGTCCGGTACCCGTCAACCGTCGGGTCAGTTCACGCCACAACACCTCGGCGCCTGCACGAAGATCGGTGACCGCGAATCCCAGCGCAGCATCGCGAACCCGAACGTCGCAGATCGCACGTTCGAGTTCGGCAACCCTCTCGCACGAGAAGCGGTCGGACTCCATCACGACCGCCTCGTAGATCGCTGCCATGAGTTCGTGCGGTGGCTCGTCGTCGACGCTGCCTGCGTCAGCCCCGGCGTGGCAGGAGCCGTCGTCGCAATGAGGCGCCGGGGCCAGCATCGATGCGATCTCAGCGCGGCTTGCCAGGAGCAACCGCCCCGAATGAACTGCATCGGACACAGCGGTCGGCGAGGTCCGCGGATCCGTGAGCACCCCGCGTTGCAGCGACGACCGTGACGTGAGTGCAGTGCTGTGCTCCCAGATCTGCATCCAGTGCTCGCCCTCGGCGAAGCGATTACACACGTAGCCGCGACCGATACCGCCGCACAGCCGCATCCGCCGATCCACTATCGACAGAATCTCCGTGTAGGTCCGGGAATCGAGGTCGAAGCGATCGTCACCGATCACGGCGATGAGGTCGGCACTGCCGTAGCCCCGCAGTATTCGCGCCAGATTGTCGACTTCGTTGAGCATCGGCCGCGCAGGGGTGTCGTCGGCGCCAAGGTCGAGATCGAGCCGTACGGACGCCTGGACCGTGCGCGCGTCCGGTGCGAGCGCCAGGAGCACAAGTGAGCGCTCCGGGATGAAGCCGAAGAAGCCAGGGATAGCGGTGAGCAGCGCCGAGACGGTCCGGATTGGCCCGCGGGGCGATTCTTTTCGAAGTGACATGTCGAACATCTTGGGTTCATCTGCGGACGACAGAACCCGCCAACTGCCCAGATGCCCCACCTTGTGCACATCCTCGGACGGATGCACAGATTCACGAACCGAATGCCGCTCGTAGCGCCCTCTCGAAGAGGGCATCGAGCTGACCACTGGCCTCGGTGCTGATGTCACCCGCTGACGGCCATCGGTACTGGCAGTACACGCGCACTGTGCCCCGCTGTCCGATATAGGTCATCGTGCGCGTCAGGAGCGGCGCCTGGTCGCCGCCGGTCTCGACCGTCCGCAGGACGGCCGCGGTGTCGACACCTGCCGGGTGTGCGGGAGCGTCGGACACCTTTGTCTGCACCGTGCTCATCGCCGTCGTGGCGTTTCCGGTGGTCGCTCGGGGACACGCTCGCGCCTGGTCGACCACCGTGCTCAACGTGTCATCGACTCCGACGACGGCGGAGGTGAAGGACGCACGGTCGGCTTCGACGATCCCCAGGTAAACAACCGCGCCATCGGAGCCGACCGCGGCGGGCTGGCAGGCAGGCGGATCGTAGGGCGAGTTCGCGGGTCGGCCGATGAGGTCACCGATGGCATATGCGACCGAGTTCTGCGGAACGCGGGTCGCACCCGACACAGGGAAATCGGCAGCGGTCACCGACCGCGAGGAGAGGTCGGAGGTGTTCTCCGTCGGATCGCCTGCGATCGAACACGACGCCACGAGAAAAGCCGCGGCCAACCCCATCACCAGACCGACGCTGCGTGCACCCACGACTTCCGACTGTGCCACCGCACGGCCAAGGCACCGGTCACGACACTCCGACCGTCTCCAGATCACCTCGGGGAATCGGGAGCCCGGCGCAGTTGTTGGAACAGCACAGAACCCAGTTGTTGGAACAACACAGAACCACTGTGAGAACAACACAGATCTGTCCCGCGCACATTCTTCAGCGACACCGATTGGTCACGAGCGGTGTGGATGCGGGACAATTCGACGAACAGGTAGGACAGGCACGTGCCGATCTTCAAGAGGAGGGACGACATGGATTCCAATCCGGACGAGGGCCGTCAGCTCTTCGAGCTCGCCTTCCCCGCTCCCCAGGTCTCCGACGCCACGGGGACGGGCCCCGTACTCATTCACGCACTCGACGGCTTCGCCGATGCGGGACATGCCGTGGCGCTCGCCGCGCAGAACCTTCGCGACTCGCTCGAGTCCGAGGTGGTCGCGACCTTCGACAACGACGAGCTGATGGACTATCGCTCGCGCCGACCGACGATCACCTTCAGCGGCGAGACCTTCACCGACGTGGAGATGCCAACCCTGACGCTGCACGCGATCCGCGACAACGCAGGTAAGCCGTTCCTGCTGCTCTCCGGCTCAGAGCCGGACCTGCGGTGGGAACAGTTCACCGAGGCCATTCGACGCCTCGCCGACCACTTCCGGGTGACCGACGTGATCGGTCTCAACGCCATCCCGATGGCCGTTCCGCACACCCGCCCGTCGTCGTTGACCGCACACGGCAACGAGCCCGAATCGTTGGGCGATCTGCCCACGTGGGGTTCGCAGATGAAGCTCCCCGCGAGTGCGTCGATGCTCCTTGAGCTGCGCCTGGGCCAGGGCGGACGACGTACCTCGGGACTGTCGGTACACGTGCCGCACTACCTCTCCCAGACCGATTACCCGGCAGCGTCAGCGCGTCTGCTCGAGGCGGTTTCGGGACTGACCGGACTCGAATTGCCCACCGGCGCACTCGAATCCGCAGCAGCTGCGGTCCGCGAGCAGGTCGACGCCGAGGTGTCGGGCAACGGTGAGATCGAATCCGTCGTCGCGGCGCTCGAGGCGCAGTACGACAGCTTCACCGAGGCACAGACGCAGCGCGCATCTCTGCTCGCCGCCGACGAACCGCTGCCCAGCGGCGACGAGCTCGGCGCTGAACTCGAGCGGTTCCTGGCGGAGCAATCGCGTGGCGACGTCGATCCGGACGGCACCGGAGACCTCCACGATGGGGATGGCAACGGCGGTTCGTCATCGCCGAACTGATCGACGAGTCCGTTTCCGGGTCAGCAACGACGCTGACCCCCGTCGCCGACGACGACATCGCATTCGACACGTTCACCCGATGGTGGGCCGACCGCGGCATCGACCTGTACCCGCACCAGGAGGAGTCGCTGCTCGAGTTGATCTCGGGTAACAACGTCATCCTGGCCACACCGACCGGGTCGGGGAAGTCACTCGTGGCGTCCGGCGCCATCTACTTCGCCCGATGTCGGGGCCAGCGCGCGTTCTACACCGCGCCGATCAAGGCATTGGTCAGCGAGAAGTTCTTCGATCTGTGCGCTCAGTTCGGGGCCGACCAGGTCGGCCTGATGACCGGCGATGCCTCGGTCAACTCCAATGCTCCGATCATCTGCGCGACCGCCGAGATCGTCGCGAACCTCGCACTTCGCGACGGTCCGAACAGCGATATCGGCGTCCTCGTCTCCGACGAGTTCCACTTCTACGGCGAGTCCGATCGCGGCTGGGCGTGGGAAGTCCCGCTGATCGAGCTTCCACATACGCAGTTCCTCCTGATGTCGGCGACGCTCGGCGACATCAGCTTCTTCGTCGACGATCTGTCGCGACGCACCGGCCGCACCACCACCGCGGTCACCGGAACCCATCGACCGGTTCCCCTCGAATACACGTATGCGATGACACCCATCCACGAGACGATCGAGGGACTCATCGACGCGGGTCGGGCACCGATCTACGTCGTGCATTTCACCCAGGCAGCGGCCGTCGAGCGCGCGCAAGCGCTCCTGTCGGCACGAATCACCACCAAGGAGGAGAAGACTCAGATCGCCGAGGCCATCGGCGACTTCCGCTTCTCCACCGGATTCGGCTCCACCCTGTCGAAGCTGCTCCGCGCGGGCATCGGCGTGCACCACGCGGGCATGCTGCCGCGCTACCGACGTCTCGTCGAACGCCTTGCACAGCAAGGACTCCTCAAGGTCATCGCGGGTACCGACACCCTCGGGGTCGGTATCAACGTGCCCATCCGTACCGTCCTGTTCGCAGGTCTGAGCAAATACGACGGCACGCGTGTACGTCGTCTGCGCGCACGCGAGTTCCACCAGATCGCCGGCCGCGCAGGGCGAGCAGGCTTCGACACCGTCGGCTACGTCGTCGCGCAGGCACCCGAGCACGACGTCGAGAACGCCCGCGCAGTCGCCAAGGCGGGCGACGACCCGAAGAAACTGCGAAAGCTGGTGCGCAAGAAGCCACCCGAGGGTTTCGTCTCCTGGGGCGAGAAGACGTTCCTGCAACTCGTCGACGCACCGGACGAGCCGTTGCGCTCGCACTTCCGCATGACGACCGCGATGTTGCTCGAAGTCCTCGGCAGGCCGGGAGATTGCTTCGCGGCGACGCGACATCTGTTGGAGGACAACCATCTTCCCCGCAATCGACAACTGGGACAGATCCGCCACACCATTCGTCTCTACCGTGACCTGCGCGACGCGGGCATCGTCGTGCAACTACCCGAACCCGACGACGAGGGCCGATACGTCGCGCTGAGCGTCGACATGCCCGAGAACTTCGCACTCACCAACCCGCTGTCAGCGTTCGCGCTCGCCGCATTCGAGCTACTCGATCCGGATTCGTCGACCTATGCGCTCGACGTCGTCTCGATTCTCGAATCCACTCTCGACGATCCCCGTCCGGTGCTGATGGCGCAGCGCAAAGAAGCGCGTGACGCAGCGATCGCCGAGATGAAAGCCGACGGCGTCGAGTACGAGGAGCGCATGGCGCGTCTCGAGGAGATCACCTGGCCGCAACCGCTCGCGGAGGAGATCGACTACGCCTTTGGTGTCTACCGACGGACCCACCCGTGGATTGCCGGGTTTCCGCCGTCGCCGAAGTCGGTTCTCCGACTCATGCTCGAGCGAGCGATGACGTTCACCGAACTGATTTCTGCCTACGGTCTCGCTCGCTGCGAAGGAGTGGTACTGCGGTACCTATCCGACTGTTATCGCGTGTTGCGCCAGGGTGTTCCGACGACCGTGCTGACCGACGAGATCGTCGAACTCACCGAACGCGTCGGCGACATGGTCCGCGACGTCGACTCCAGCCTCCTCGACGAGTGGGAAGAATTGGCCCGCACCGCCGCCGCCGACGCGCTCGCCGAGGAACACTGAGGCACCGGCCGAATCACTCTCACACGGCGACCGCTTTCTCCACGCGCACCGCGCCCGTCTGTTCGACAAGTCCAGCGATGATGGCCGCCAGGCGCCGATACGACTCACCCCTACCCGACGATTCGCGATAGACCAGCCCGATTCGACGCCCGGGCCGCGGCGTCGTGAATGTCGCGGTCGCGAGGTCGCCACCCGCCGTTTCGGCGGCAACAGCGGTACCCGGGATCAGCGTGACGCCCAGACCACCTTCGACGCACTGCACCGCAGTCGCCAACGACGCCGCTCTGGTGTGCCCGATGTCGGCGCGCACGCCCGCGAGTCGGCACACCTCGAGCGCCTGGTCGCGCAGGCAGTGACCCTCATCGAGCAGCAGGAGCGGAAGGTCGGCGAGCGAACTCGGGTCGACGCGCTTGCGTCCGGCCAGCGGATGATCGGACGGCAGCGCCAGCACGAAATCCTCGGCGTACATCGGTATCTCGGCAAGGCCGGGTACGTCGGCGGGTAGCGCGAGACATGCGGCGTCGAGTGACCCCTCACGTAACTGCGCCACCAGTCGTGCCGTCTGGTCCTCGACGACCCGCAAAGCGAGAGAGGGCAATTCGGCCGCAAGCCCGCGCAGCACGGTCGGCAGAACGTACGGCGCGACCGTCGGGATCAGGCCGAGTCGCAGAGTACCGGCAAGCGGATCGTCGGAACCCGCGGCCGCGGAGAGGAATTCGTCGACGGCATCGGTCACCGCGATCGCTTTGGGTAGGAGTGCCTCGCCTTCCGGAGTCAAGAAGACACGCCGGGTTGTACGTTCGATGAGTTGCCTACCCAGCCCGGCCTCCAGTCCGGCGAGCGCCTGCGACAGCGATGGCTGACTGACACCGAGTTCCGTTGCCGCCGAGCCGAAATGACGCTTTCGTGCCAGCGCGACGAATGCCCGCAGACCGGCGACCGACGGCTGATAACTTCTATCACTCATGCCTATCAGTCTAGTGCTAATCATCACGTTTCGTTTTCGGTGGTCTTTGGGCAGAATTGAGGAGCAACTGCAGATACGTGAGTTCGCGCGCCACCCACGAACGCCATCGACACGAAGGAGCAAAAGACACATGGCTCTTCTGACCATCGGAGATCAATTCCCCGCCTACAACCTGACGGCAGTCATCGGAGGCGACCTGAGCAAGGTGGACGCCCAGCAGCCCGATGACTACTTCACCCAGGTGTCGAGCGACGATCACCCCGGCAAGTGGCGCATTGTCTTCTTCTGGCCCAAGGACTTCACGTTCGTGTGCCCGACCGAGATCGCCGCCTTCGGAAAGCTGAACGACGAGTTCGCCGATCGCGACGCCCAGGTTCTCGGCGCGTCCGTCGACAACGAGTTCGTCCACTTCCAGTGGCGTGCACAGCATGAGGATCTCAAGACCCTCCCCTTCCCGATGCTGAGTGACCTCAAGCGTGAGCTGGCAACTGCAGCAGGCGTTCTCAACGCCGATGGTGTTGCCGATCGCGCGACGTTCATCGTCGATCCCAACAACGAGATCCAGTTCGTCTCGGTGACCGCAGGCTCCGTCGGTCGCAACGTCGACGAGGTGCTCCGCGTTCTCGACGCACTTCAGTCCGACGAGCTGTGCGCCTGCAATTGGAAGAAGGGCGACCCGACCATCGACGCCGGCGAGCTCCTCACCGCAAGCGTCTGAGAGGAATTCGTATGAGCATCGACAATCTCAAAGAAGCTCTCCCCGAGTACGCCAAGGACCTCAAGCTGAACCTGGGTTCGCTGGCTCGCTCGACCGAGCTCTCCGAGCAGCAGCTCTGGGGCACCTTCCTCGCGTCGGCCGCGGCATCGCGCAACGCGAAGGTGCTGGCCGAGGTGTCCGAGGAAGCGGCGGACAACCTGTCGGCCGACGCCTACAACGCGGCGCTTGGCGCGGCGTCGATCATGGGCATGAACAATGTCGCGTACCGCGCCAAGAGTTTTCTCGGCGACGACTACGGGCAGGTGCGCTTGGGTCTGCGGATGAACATCATCGGCAACCCCGGCGTCGACAAGACCGATTTCGAGCTGTGGAGCCTGGCCGTGTCGACCATCAACGGTTGTCACGACTGCACCGCCGCACACGCGAAGGTCGTCCGTGACGCCGGCCTCACCAAGGAACAGGTCTGGGAGGCCGTCAAGGTCGCCGCGACCGTTTCCGGTGTCGCGCAGGCCATCGCCACCACCGAGGTGCTGGCCAACGCCTGATCACCAACGGACACGAATGCCCCGGTCTCGTCAGAGGCCGGGGCATTCTGGTGTTCGGTCAGCGTCCGACGGTCCTGAACGTAGGAGCGGTGGCGGCATCGAGGCGTGCGAGCTTCTCGGCACTGCCGGTGCCTTCGACCGGCTGGTACACGACGACGCGCTGCCCTCGCGCACCGGCCACTTCGAGTGTGTCCCAATGCAGCTCGACGACGCCGACGTCGGCAAAATGCATCCGCTTCGACCCACTCGACTTGACCTGCACGTCGTTACGCGCCCAGATCTCCGCGAACAGCGGGCTGTGCAGTGAGAGTTCGCCGACGAGGTCGCGGAGGTGGGGGTGGTCGATATCCGCGCCGGTCAGCGAGCGCAGATTGGCGACGGTCTCGGCGGCAACATCCTCGAAGTCGAGGTAGATCGGTCGCGCCTGGGGATCGAGGAACAGCTTGCGCAGCATGTTGTCGCCGACCTCGAGCCCGAGGGCACCGTGGAGCACGACACCGGCGTCGTTGATGGCGAGCAGGTCCATGAACCGATTCATCACGATCGCCGGCTGCTGCCACTGCCCCATCAGTACTCGAATCGGTTCGACCACGTCGTGATCGGCGAAGTCGACATCGATGCGTACGTCGGCGAGCGCGGCGAGGTGATCGCGCTCTGAGTCGTCGAGCCCGAGGACATCGGCGAGCGAGGCCACGACTGCTGCGGACGGATTCCTGTCACGTCCGCGCTCGAGCCGCACGAGGTATTCGACGCTGATGCCGGCGAGACTCGCGACCTCTTCGCGCCGAAGTCCCGGCGTGCGACGTGGTCCGACGGTGCGCAGACCGAGCGACGTCGGGTTGACCCGTTCGCGCCGGGCGCGGAGGAACTCACCGAGAGCGGTCATGAAAAAAGTCTAGGCGGGCACCGACGATCAGCCAGGTAGTGCGAGGACCCCTCACCACGCGGCCTGGTCGGGTCGTCGTCCACGGTCGACGCTCGGAACATGACACAACACGAGAGCACTGCATTTTCAACCACCACCCTCGAGGGCCGCATCGCGGTGGTGACCGGCGGCGGAACGGGCATCGGCGCCGCGACTGCCCGCACGCTCGCGGCCCGCGGGGCCCGTGTCGCGCTCCTGGGCCGCCGAATCGACAGGATCGCACCGGTCGCCGAGCAGATCGACGGACTGGCCGTCAGGACAGACGTGAGTGATCCGGCAGCGATCGAAGCGGCTTTCGACGAGGTGACCGCGAACCTCGGTACACCGGATCTCGTCGTCGCCAACGCCGGTGCGATGCTCGCTGCCCCTTTCGCCCACGCCGACCGCACCGAGTGGCGTCGCATGCTCGACGTCAACGTGATGGGTGTGCTTGACACCGCACGTGCAGCCGTCCCGGGACTGCGAACGGCAGCGGTCGACGGACGGCCCGCCGACCTGGTCCTGATCAGTTCGATCGGCGCGCACCTGGTCTTGCCGACCTACGCGGTCTACATGGCGACGAAGGCCGCGGTCAGCCACCTCTCGCGCATCCTCCGAGCCGAGCTCGGACCCGACGGAATCCGGGTGCGGGCCGTCGAACCGGGTATGACGGAATCAGACCTAGGCCACGACATGAGTTATCCGGGCTCGAAGGAGTCCCTCGCCGACTTCGCGGTGCACACTCCTCCGATATCCGCGGCCGCGATCGCAGAGGCCGTGGCGTGGTCGGTGTCGTTACCGGCGGCGGTCAACGCCGCGTCTGTCGAGGTCTTGCCGACGACGCAGGGATGACTACTTCCGGGGTGGCGAAGCCGCTCAGCCCAACGCGGCGCCGATGCGGTCAGCGAGTTCGGCCACCTCGGAGGTTTGCATGACGAACGACGGCGACACCTGCAGCGCGCCCTGGCCCGCGGCGCGAGTGCTCACGCCGTGCTTACGCAGGGCACCGACCGCTGCGGGCGCCTGCGCCGGGTCGGCGAGTTGGACGGCCGTCACCGCACCGAGTCCGGTGCGCACCTCGGACACCGCGGCGAGGTCGGCGAGCGGGGCGAGTTTGTCTGCCAGGTCGCCCTCGAGCCTCGACGCCTCGGCCAGGAGGCCCTCCCGCTCGATGATGTCGAGGTTGGCCATCGCAGCTGCCGCGGCTCCCGCGTGTCCGCCGTAGGTGTAGCCGTGACGCCACCAGACACCACCGGCGTAGAACGGTTCGGCGACACGCGGCGCGATGAACACCGCGCCCATCGGAACGTACCCCGACGTCAGACCCTTGGCTGTGGTCATCATGTCGGGTTGGAGGTCGAAGCGTGTTGAAGCGAACCAGCTCTCGCCTCCGATACGGCCGAAGCCGGTCACCACTTCGTCGGCGACGAACAGCACGTCATTGTCGCGGCAGATCTGTCGGACCTCGGCCAGATACCCCTCGGGCGGAAGGTAGATGCCGCCTGCACCGATGATCGGCTCGCAGAAGAACGCGGCGACCTTGTCGGCGCCGACGCGTTCGATCAGACCCAGCAGGCTCTTGGCGTCGTCCCACTCGACGGTTTGCGCGTCGGGCATCAGGGTGCCGTAGCCGTCGTGGTTACCGGGGATGCCCGCGAGCGAGGTGCCCGCGACATGCATGCCGTGGTAGGCCTTGGTCCGGCCGACGATGATCGTCTTCTCCGGCTTGCCGATCTCCACCCAGTAGCGCCGTGCGAGTTTCGCCGCGGTCTCGATCGAGTCGCTTCCGCCCGAGGTGAAGAAGATCTTGCTCCCGGGAACCGGCGCGATGGTCGCAAGCCGGTCGGCAAGCGCGTCGGTGACGTCTGCGGTGAGATCTCCGAATCCCGAATAGTGCGCGAGAGTGGAGAGCTGATCTGCCACCGCCTGCGCGACCTCGGTGCGTCCGTGACCGATGTTGGTGAACCACAGACCAGCGGTGGCGTCGAGATACTCGTTGCCATCACGGTCCCACACGCGGGTGCCCTCACCCCGCGTGATCACAAATGGGCCGCTTGCGCTGACCGACCCCATATCGGCGAATCCGTGCCACAGTGAACCTGACATGTGCTCAATGATGCCCGGCGGCATCACGGTCAGAGCACTCAGGGTCGTCAGTCCGTTCACTGGTGAGAGGTCGGACTGCGTCGCGCCATGTATCGACACATATCCTTGAACGATCATGTCCGTCTCCCCCGAATCACAGCCCGGCGACTCCACCGCCGCGGCGACGCAGCCTTCTTCGACGGATCAACGCTCGCTTCGACGTCGACTCACCGACCTGCCGATCGTCGACCAACACCGCCTCCGACGCCGCGTCGACAAGCTCGGTGCGTCGCCGAACGCCGATGCGGTGGCGGCACTCTCGCGCGACATCGACGCCGCCTTACGACGCATCGAGCGTCGTCGAGCATCCGTTCCGGTGCTCGAGTTCCCACCGGAGCTGCCGGTCTCGGAGGCCCGCGACGAAATCGCTGCCGCGATCGCCGCTCACCAGGTCGTGGTGATCGCGGGCGAAACCGGATCGGGCAAGACCACCCAGCTTCCCAAGATCTGCCTGGAACTCGGCCGAGGCGTGCGCGGCGCCATCGGTCACACCCAGCCGAGGCGTATCGCCGCGAGTTCGGTGGCACGGCGTATCGCCGACGAGACGAACACCGAGATCGGCGATGCCGTGGGGTACTCGGTGAGGTTCTCCGACCGCTCCGGCGCCGACACCCTCGTCAAGGTGATGACCGACGGCATCCTCCTGCGCGAGATCGCCACCGATCCGATGCTGCGCGCCTACGACACGCTGATCATCGACGAGGCGCATGAACGAAGCCTGAACATCGATTTCATCCTCGGGTACCTGCACCGACTGCTCCCCCGTCGCCCCGACCTCAAGCTCATCATCACGTCGGCGACGATCGAACCCGACAGGTTCGCGCGGCATTTCACCACGCCCGACGCCGAGGTACCCGTCCTCGAGGTGTCGGGGCGGGCGTATCCCGTCGACGTCCGCTACCGCCCCCTCGTCTCCTCCGACGGCCCCGACACGGGTGACGAACGCGGTGGCGGCGAGCACGCTGACCTCGACCAGATCCAGGGCATTGACGCCGCCATCGACGAGTTGTGGGGACGCAGCAACGCCGGTGGCGACATCCTGGTATTTCTGCCCACCGAGCGTGACATCCGTGAGGCGGTGGACTCGCTGTCCCGACGAGTCGCGGCAGGCGCCGAAGTGGTTCCGCTGTACGCACGATTGTCGATCGCCGAACAACAGAAGGTGTTCACACCGTCACGCGGCAATCGAATCGTGTTGTCCACCAACGTCGCCGAGACGTCGCTGACGGTCCCTGGCATCCGCTACGTGATCGACACGGGTACCGCACGTATCTCGCGATACTCGGCGCGCACCAAGATCCATCGACTCCCGGTCGAACCGATCTCGCAGGCGAGCGCCCGCCAGCGCGCCGGGCGCTGCGGACGAGTCGCCCCCGGCATCTGCATCCGCCTGTACAGCGAGGCCGACTTCGACGCCCGCCCCGCCTTCACCGACCCCGAGATTCTCCGCACCGACCTCGCGTCGGTCATCTTGCAGATGGCATCGCTGCGGCTCGGCGACATCGCCGACTTCCCCTTCGTCCAACCTCCCGACGCACGCGGTATCCGCGACGGCATCGGGGTTCTCACCGAGCTCGGCGCAATCACGACGACCGACAAGACCGACACCACGCCGCGGTTGACACCTGTCGGACGCACGATGTCGCGTATCCCGGTCGAGCCGAGGGTCGCGCGCATGCTGATCGCCGCGCACGAATCCGGTTGTCTCGACGACGTTCTGGTCATCGCCGCCGCACTGTCGATTCCCGACGTTCGTGAGCGGCCCGGCGATCACCGCGAGGCTGCCGACGCCGCGCACAAACGGTTCGTCGTGCCAGGGTCCGACTTCATGGGCTACCTCGCACTGTGGCGCTCCCTGCAGGAGAAGCGACAGGAGCTGTCCGGCAACCAGTTCCGCCGCACCTGCGAGCGCGAGTTCCTCCACTACCTCCGCATCCGCGAATGGCAGGATCTGCACCGACAGCTACGGCGCATCGTCGACGATCTCGGCTGGTCGACGAAAGAATCTGGGACGTCGAAGAATTCTGCTGAGCCCGCGGAGTCACACCACACCGATGCGATCCACCAGGCGATACTGTCCGGGCTCCTGAGCAACATCGCCGCCCGCAACGCCGAGGGTCGGGAGTACACCGGCGCACGCAACACGACGCTGATGATCTTTCCCGGCTCGTCACTCTCCAAGAAGCCGCCCGCATTCCTGATGGCTGCCGAGATCCTGGAAACGTCACGACTTTTCGCGCACACCGTCGCGGGAATCGACCCGCTGTGGGCCGAGCGACTCGCAGGCGACCTGGTCAAACGCACATACAGCGAGCCGCACTGGTCGTCGAAGCGCGGTGCCACGATGGCATACGAACGTGCGACGCTCTACGGCGTCCCGTTGGTGGCCCGACGCCGCGTCGACTACGGCCCCATCGACCCCGCAGCCGCGCGTGACATGTTCATCCGGCACGCGCTCGTCGAAGGCGACTGGAAGACCAATCATCCGTTCTTCGAACGCAATCGGGCACTCCTGTCCGACGCCGCCGAAGTCGAACACCGCGCTCGACGCCGCGACGTGGTGATCACCGAAGACCAACTGTTCGACTTCTACGACCATCGCATCGGCGCCGAGGTCACCTCGGCACGCCACTTCGACACCTGGTGGAAGAAGGCGCGCCGAGCCGACCAGGCGCTGCTCGACCTCACCCCGAAGGACGTCGCCGCCGACGTCCACGTCGCCGATGCCGACTATCCCGGCGAGTGGCAACAGGGCGATACCCGCTACCGCCTGCGATACCGGTTCGAGCCCGGCGCGCCCGATGACGGTGTGTCCGTGCTCATTCCGCGTCCACTGTTGCGACACGTACGTCCTGCTGGTTTTGACTGGCTGGTCCCGGGAATGCGTAGCGAACTCGCCACCGAGTTGATCAAGACACTGCCCAAGACCATCCGCAAAACGATGGCCCCCGCCGGACGATTCGCCGATCTCGCGCTGTCTCGCCTCACCCCACGCCGAGAGCCACTCACCACCGGCCTCGCGCGTGAACTGTCGACGATCACCGGGCAGACGATTGCGGCCGACGACTTCGCTCCCGAGCGACTCCCCGCCTACCTTCGGATGAACTTCGTCGTGATCGACGAGCGAGAGGAGTCGGTCGCCACCGGCAAATCCCTCGCCGACCTCCGCCGACGTATCGAGGGTGACGCGCCTGCGCCGACGCCGCGTCGGGTGTACCCGACGTGGACGGCCGACGGAATCGGAACACTTGCCGAGTCGAGCGTCGATACGGTTGCCGGACAACAGATCACACGCTATCCATCACTCGAGGTCGTCGCTGGAGAGCGCAACCGTGGGGTGGCACGGACGCTCGCGACGTCGGACGCACAGCGACGTGTGCAACTGCACGGTGCCGTCATAGAACTGCTCGACCATGCGATCGCGCCGCTCTCGCGCAAGATCAGCGCCGGGCTCGACCCGGCCGATCGACTGGCCATGAGTCAGAGTCCCTACGCGTCGCCCGACGCGCTGTATTCCGACTGCACCCGCAGGGCGATTCGCGACATCGCGCCCGCAGCAGTCGATCTGGGCTCGATCCGCACGCCGTCGGCCTTCGACGAACTCGTCTCGACACTGCGACCGCGCGTATCGGCAGCGGCGCCGGAGTACTTCGCACTCGCCGTCGAGGTCTTGCGCGAGGTGGCTCCCCTACGTGCCGAGATCGACCGCCATTCGGGTCAAACAGCATGCGACGACGTCGCCGAACAGTTCAACAACCTGGTCTTCGACGGATTCGTCCTGGCCACGGCGCGCGAACACCTGCAGCACGTTCCGCGATACCTGACCGCCGCACGGCAGCGTCTCGAGCAACTTCCTGCCGCGGCCCTTCGCGACCGCGATGGAATGGCCGCCATCGACAGAGTCACCGAGCGGTGGAACCAGCGCCTGACACAGCTCCCCGAATCGCGCCGAGACGCCGTCAGCGAGGAAGCGCAGTGGATTGTCGAGGAACTTCGGGTCAGCCTCTTCGCCCAGAAGCTCGGGACCGCCTATCCCATTTCGGAGAAACGCGCGCTACGAGCTCTTGACCGACTCGGTTGACACCGGACGCGGTGGAGTCGTCGCTGAGTCGACGGCGGGCGGGGTGTCGAGGTCGTCTGCGCCTTCGTGGGAACCGGTGAGGTTGCCCTGGAGGTCGTCGATCTCGCGTTGAAAGTCTTCGAGCGAATCGAACGAGCGATAGACCGAGGCGAAACGTAGATATGCCACCTCGTCGAGGTCGCGCAGCGGGCCGAGAATGGCCAGACCGACCTCGTTGCTGGGGATCTCAGCCGAACCCGACGACCTGACAGCGTCTTCGACCTGCTGAGCCAACTGTGCGAGATCGTCTTCGTTCACGTGACGTCCCTGGCATGCGCGGCGCACCCCGCGCATCACCTTTTCTCTGCTGAACGGCTCGGTCACTCCGTTTCGCTTCACGACTGCCAGAACAGCACTCTCGACCGTGGAGAAACGTCGCCCACATTCGCTGCACGCGCGACGTCGGCGGATTGCCTGCCCCTCATCGGCGACACGCGAATCGACGACCTTGGTGTCTTCGTTCTTGCAAAACGGGCAGCGCATGTAGTCCTCGTGCGAATCTCGGGACGCAGCGGCTCCGTCGGTCTGGCGTGGTCCGATCGTCTGACGACCGGCGGAAGCGAGACCGCAGCGGTGACCGTGTCGGTTTCCGACTGGACCCTGTGACATCGAGAATACCGCCAGCGCTTAGCGGTACGCGGGTGTGACAAGCGGTTGGCCAACGCGCAGCCCGCTCGACGGCAGATCGTTGAGGTCGATGATCTCGTCGATCACGGTTTGACGCGGCATATCGGGCGCGACCCGCGCCGCGATCGAGCTCAGCGATTCGCCGGAACGCACATGGACCACCTGCGTAGAGGTCGAAGCCGGCATGCTCGCCCGCTGGTAGTCGGCACCGATGGTCCCGACCACCCACACGGTCAGTGCCAAACCGATTCCCGCGAGCACCGCCAATATCGCAGCCCGTCGTCGACGGGCCGCCACCAGCTCGCCGACGCCACCGGCGCATCGCGTGCCTGCGGGACGCGTAGAGGTGCCGTGATCGAACGTGATCCGATGTCGACGCTGCGGCGAGACGTCTGCGCCGGCTGCCCGTCGGACCTCACTTGTTCGAACACGTCCCGCCACACGCAGCTCTTCGCTACGGACGGCATTCGACGGCGCGCGTCCACTGACCACCGTGGCGCGGTGAACCCGGGAACGAGGCGTTTGTTCAGGTCGAGGGGGTGCAGATCGGGCGGTCGGCGGTGTTGCCACGGATGCACTCGACGTGCTGGGAACCGAGCGGGTCACCGGGTTTGTCATCAGGCTGGTCATCGCTACCTCCAATGGTCGATCAAGCGTTCGATGAACTGATGTTCGAGTTCTACCAGAGGGGTCCGACAAAGTCCTGCGACACGTCGAACAAATGTTTGATGTTGTCCGTGGCCTCCGCTACTGTCGGCGCCAGACGATGGAAGAAAGACGCACCCACCCCGCTTCACAACAGCAGCCAGTTCACAACAGCAGCCGCTTCAAGATCAGGAAGGACGGAACCGATGACAGAGAAGTCACGACGCAGCCCGTCGTCGCCCAAGGGCAACGGTCGCAGCGTCGAGGGAAAGAAGAGCGAAGGCGGCGAGGAGGCACCGATCCATCCGGCCGTCGCCGAGGCCACACTCACCGGTCGCCAGCGTGACGTCCTCGATGTGATCCGAAAGTCGGTACGCGAGCGTGGATATCCGCCGAGCATTCGAGAGATCGGCGACGCCGTCGGCCTCACCTCCACCTCATCGGTCGCTCACCAGTTGCGCACCCTCGAGCGCAAGGGCCTGCTGAAACGGGACGCCAACCGTCCGCGAGCGGTCAACGTCTCCGAGGCTCCCGACGCACCGCACTCCGATGCCATCAACGGAGATCTCCCGACGCCCACGTTCGTTCCGGTACTCGGCCGTATCGCGGCGGGCGGTCCGATTCTCGCGGAGGAGGCGGTCGAAGACGTCTTTCCGCTCCCGCGTGAGCTCGTCGGTGAGGGCTCGTTGTTCCTGCTCCGCGTCGTCGGCGAATCGATGATCGACGCCGCGATCTGCGACGGCGACTGGGTCGTCGTACGTCAGCAGAACGTCGCCGACAACGGCGACATCGTCGCAGCGATGATCGACGGCGAGGCGACGGTGAAGACCTTCAAACGCAAAGACGGCCACGTCTGGCTGATGCCGCACAACCCGCTCTTCGATCCGATCCCCGGAGACGACGCCGCCATCCTCGGCAAGGTCGTGACGGTCATGCGTCGGGTGTGATGCACTGAACCTGGCCCCGCAGGTCACTGACCAGCGGGGCCTATATCAGTGGTCGAGTTTTTCGGCAGCGGCACGTCGGGCGAGTGCCGGACTCGAGGTCGCAAGCGCGGCAGCTGCCGCGGTCCGGCACTGCTCCATGGTTACCGTCGACAGCTTCGCCCCGACTGCTGCTGTCGCGGCCGGAGCCGCCGACAGCGAGGTGACTCCCAGTCCGACGAGCACACACGCGAGCGACGGGTCGGCCGCGGCCTCACCACAGACGCCGACGGGCTTGCCCTGCTGGGCGCCGGCCGTCGCGACCTGAGAGATGAGTGCGAGCACCGCGGGTTGCCACGGGTCGGTCAGTTCGGCGAGTTCTGCCGACATCCGGTCGGCCGCCATCGTGTACTGCGTGAGGTCGTTGGTTCCGATCGACACGAAGTCGACCTCAGCCAGAATCGCCGGCGCCAGGATCGCCGCAGCCGGGATCTCGATCATCACTCCAGCCGTCAGACCACGCTGACGGACGAGATCGGCGAACTGTGCGGCCTCCGCGGCCGTGGCGATCATCGGTGCCATGACCCACGGCGTCGTACCGGATTCTTCTGCCGCGCGCGCGATCGCGTCGAGCTGAGTTCGCACGATTTCGGGGTGGTCATCGCCGATTCGGTTACCGCGTACGCCGAGTGCGGGGTTCGCCTCGTCCGGGTGCTCGATGAAGGCCAGCGGCTTGTCCGAACCGGCGTCGAGCGTTCTGATGACGACTTTCTGGCCCGCGAACGCTTCGAACACGTCGCGGTACAGACGTGTCTGCTCGTCGACATCGGGTTCCTCTGCCCGGTCGAGAAATGCCAACTCGGTGCGGAACAGCCCGATCCCCTCGACCGGCGCATCGGCCGCGCGACGCGCCGACACACCATCGGCGACATTCGCCAGGATGGCGACGTCGGTGCCGTCAGCAGTCCGGCCAGGGCCACGCCACGCAGCAACAAGCGCTGCCTCCGCAACACTGCGCTCGACGAGTTCGCGCGCCTCGGACTCCTCCGGTTCGACGGTGATCGACCCCGCACCGCCGTCGAGCAAAACCATTGTGCCGCTGGTGATCTCACTCAATCGAGCCACGGCGACCACGCACGGGATGCCCAATTGACGCGCGATGATGGCGGTATGACTGGTCGGTCCGCCGAGACGCGTGGCCAGCCCGACGATCACAGCGGGATCGAGCCCCGCGGTATCCGCGGGAGCGAGGTCGTCCGCGAAGAGGATCGACGGTTGGCTCGGCGTCGGAATTCCCGGCTCCGGCCGGCCGAGCAACTCGGCGACCACCCGGTCACGCACGTCGTTGAGGTCGGTGATCCGCTCTGCCATCAACCCGCCGAGTTTGGCGAACATCTCGGAGAACTGCGCCGTGGCCGCGACTGCGGCAGCAGGTGCCGACGCCCCCTTCGAGACACGGGACTTTGCCGCACCGATCCATCCCCGATCCTCGGCCAACCCGGCGGTCGCGGCAAGAACCTCGGCCGCAGCTCCCGACGCGTGTGATGCGCGATCACGCAGTCTGCCCGCGACGACTGCCGCGGCGGCGACGAGACGTTCCGACTCCGTGTCCCGCTCGCCCTCGGCGAGGACGCGATCAGTGCCGAGTGACGTCTCGTCGTACTCGACGCGCCCACCCGGCCACAACACCGGCCCGTAGGCAAACCCCGCGACGACGGGTGTTCCCGTCAACTCTCCCTGACCGTTCATGGTGACCCGATTCTCCGTTACCAGGTGATTCTCCATTGCGTCTGCTGCCTTCCGGGTCGATCGGCCGGGTGCGGTGATCTGTGAGGAATACCCGGCGTCGTGAATTTCTGTGATCAAAGTTACTCGAAACGCTTGACTTGTCAACACACACGGGCGTAAACACAGATATATCAACATCGAATCCCACACAGAACCAATCACGCGGTGATCCACAGAACACAGATCCGCAGAAGCCAGATCCACAGAACACAGACCCCACAGATGGTTCGCCGGAAGGTGAGCCACACACCACAGATCGGAGTCGACAGGTGTACGCCGAAGAGCGACAGCGAGCAATAGCCGATCAGGTGCGCGCGCACGGTCGCGCATCCGTGACAGCTCTCGCCGACAGGTTCGACGTGACGAGTGAAACCGTGCGCCGCGACCTCGCAGTGCTCGAGCGCAGCGGTAGCGTGCAGCGCGTCCACGGCGGAGCAGTCAAGGCCGGGACGGTCGAGGTAGTCAACGAGCTGGGACTCGCCCAACGCGAGTCCTCCCACACCGCAGAGAAGGCAGCGATCGCCCGCGGTGCGATTCGGTTTCTGCCCTCGGACGGTGGATCGGTCATCTTCGATGCCGGAACCACCACCTACCAGGCCGCCAAGCTGCTGCCCGCCGATCGCAGGCTCACGGTGATCTCGACGAGCCTCCAGCTCGGGCAGGCCCTCACCGCACACGAACGGGCCACCCTGCTCATGGTCGGCGGTCGGGTCCGTGGGCTCACGCAGGCTGCGGTCGGCGCCGAGACCGTCGCAGCACTCGGAAAGATGCGGGCATCTGTTGCCTTCGTCGGCACGAATGGGATCAGTGAGGGCCACGGCCTGTCCACCCCCGACGCGGAAGAAGCCTCGGTCAAGTCGGCCATCGTGGCTGCCGCGCAGCGCGTCGTGGTGCTGGCCGACTCGTCGAAGATGGGTCGCGAGGACTTCAGCTCGTTCGCTCCGCTCGACGAGGTGGACGTCCTGATCACCGACGACGGCATCGACCCCGAGTTCTCGGCGGCGCTCTCGGCACACGGCATCGAGGTCGTGATCGCATGATCCTCACAGTCACAGCCAACCCGAGTCTCGACCGCACCCTGGAGATCACAGGACCGTTGATGCGGGGCGAGGTGCAACGCAGTACCTCCACCCGGGTCGAGCCCGGCGGCAAGGGCGTCAACGTGTCCCGCGTCGTCGCGGAAGCCGGCATCCCCACCGTCGCGGTACTACCCGCGCACGCCGACGACCCGCTGCTCACGGCCCTCGACGCCGTCGCACTGCCGTACCGCACGGTCGACATCGACGGTCAGATCCGAACCAATATCACGGTGGCCGAGAACGACGGGACGACCACGAAGATCAATGCGCCCGGTCACACCCTCACGCCTGCAGAACTCGACGAACTGACAGCGCTCGTACTCGAGGGCGTCGAGGACGCGTCGTGGGTGGCGCTGTGTGGCTCGATTCCGCCGGGAGTTCCCGACGACTGGTATCGCCGCATCTCCGACCGCCTCGTCGACAGCGGACGCCGCGTGGCGATCGACACGTCGGGCGCACCCCTGGGCGCGGCGATGTCGGGTCCCGTCGACCTGATCAAACCCAACGACGAAGAACTCGCCGAGGTCAGTGGTATCGACCCTGCCGAACTGGCCGCTGCCGTCGCCTCGGGCGACTACCTGCCGGTCGTGACGGCATCGCGAACGCTGATCGCCACCACGCAGGGAGCGGTACTCGCGACCCTCGGTGCGGCGGGTGCGGTACTCACGACCGCTGAGGGTAGCTGGCTGGCCACTCCCCCGCCGATCGTGCCGCGCAGCACCGTCGGAGCAGGCGACGCATCGCTGGCCGGGTACCTCATCGCGTACACGGCGGGCGCCTCCGAACCCGATCGTCTCCGCACGGCAGTCGCCTACGGCTCGGCGGCCGCCGGGCTGGCAGGGACGCAGCCGCCACTTCCGGCACAGGTCGACGTCGACTCGGTCGATGTCGTCGAACTCTCAGGAGCCGCCCCGATCACGTGACCCCCACAGCCTCCAGTTCCTGTACACGAATCGCCACGACGCTCACCGACCAGAACCGGAACACTCGCTCTCCGGACCACACAGAAATCGAAGGAAAACCCATGTCCGACAACATCATCACCGCAGCGACGGTGCATCTCGATGTCGACGCAGGCAGTGATCCCGCCGCCGTCATCACCTATCTCGCCGAGAATCTCGGCGAGGCCGGGCGCACGACCGATCCGTCCGAACTGAGCCGCGCCGCACTGGCCCGCGAGGCGAAGTCGGCAACCGGGCTACCCGGTGGGATCGCGATTCCTCACGCACGCGCCGCATCGGTCACCACCGCCAGCCTTGCCTTCGCGCGGCTGTCGAACAAGGTCGACTTCGGCGCACCCGACGGCCCGGCCGACCTGGTGTTCCTCATCGCGGCACCCGAGGGCGCTGCCTCCGACCACATGAAGCTGCTGAGCTCGCTCGCGCGAGCGCTCGTGCGTCCCGACTTCGTCGCCGCCCTCCGCGAGGCGCCGAGTGACGAGCGCGTCGTCGAACTGGTGGATGAAGCCATCAACCCTGCGCCGGCAGGCTCCACGTCGACATCCGCCGCGCCTGCTGCGGGCGCGGCCGCCGCTGCCGCAGTCCCGGCAGCAGGCACGAAGACCGCGAAGACACTAGGTGGTTCCGATTCGCAGAAGCGCCCCTCGATCGTCGCGATCACCGCGTGCCCCACCGGCATCGCACACACCTACATGGCAGCGGACGCGCTCAAGTACGCCGCGGAGCGGGCAGGCGTCGACTTCCATGTCGAGCCGCAGGGCTCGTCGGGCACCACGCCGTTCACCCCCGACGTCATCGCAGGCGCCGACGCCGTCATCTTCGCCACCGACGTCGGTGTGAAGGGCAAGAGTCGCTTCAGCGGAAAGCCGGTCATCGAGTCCGGGGTCAAGCGCGCGATCAACGAACCCGACAAGATGATCGCAGAGGCTGTGGAGGCGTCGCGTAGTCCGCATGCCGCACGCGTCGACGGGTCGGCGGACGACGGTGCCGGTGCAGCGGAGGGATCGGCGTCGAGCCTGTCATTCGGCAAAAAGATCCAACAGGCACTCATGACCGGTGTCAGCTACATGATCCCGTTCGTCGCGGCAGGCGGACTGCTGATCGCGTTGGGCTTCCTGCTCGCCGGGTACCAGATCGCCAACAAGACACTCGATTCATCCAAGACGCTGTCCGACGGCGCCTACATCGCGCTGCACAACAGCCTCTGGGATCTGCCCGCTGGCGGTCTCGGCCAGTACCTCGGCGGTGTCAGTTTCGCGATCGGCGCGCTCGCCATGAGCATGCTGGTACCTGTCCTCGCGGGTTACATCTCGTTCGCGATAGCCGACCGTCCCGGTATCGCACCCGGCTTCGTCGCAGGCCTGGTCTCGGTTGCCGTGGGCGCGAGCTTCATCGGTGGTCTGATCGGCGGCCTCATCGCGGGCGCCGTGTGCCTGGCGATCTCGCGACTTCCGTTGCCGCAGTGGGCACGCGGGCTACAGCCGGTCATCATCATCCCGCTGTTCGGGAGTCTGATTGTCGGCGGTCTGATGTTCATGTTGCTCGGCAAGCCGCTCGCCTGGGTCACCACCCAGCTCACCGACGGTCTCAACAGCATGAGCGGCAGCTCCAAGATCGTCCTCGGCGTGGTCCTCGGACTCATGATGTGCTTCGACCTCGGCGGACCGGTCAACAAGGCCGCGTACCTCTTCGCCACCACCGGCCTCGCCATCGGCGACACACCCCAGCTCGAAATCATGGCAGCGGTCATGTGCGCAGGCATGGTTCCGCCGCTCGCGATGGCACTCGCCACCGTCATCCGCCCCGGACTGTTCACCGAGCCCGAGCGTGAAAACGGTAAGGCTGCTTGGTTCCTCGGCGCCGCATTCATCTCCGAGGGTGCAATCCCGTTCGCCGCAAAAGACCCGGTGCGCGTGATTCCGTCGATGATGGCGGGCGGCGCACTCGCCGGTGCACTGATCATGGCCTTCGGGGTCACGCAGCGCGCTCCGCACGGCGGCATCTTCGTCTTCTTCACGATGAACCACTGGCTGCTCTTCCTCGCAGCGCTTGCGGCGGGTACGGTCCTCGGCACGGTGTGCGTCGTCGCGGCCAAGCAGTTCGGTCGCTCGTCGAGCCGACAGACTTCGGCACCCGAGCTGGAGACCATCCCCGCCTGAGATCTCACGTCCCGACATAACCCATCTGCAAAGGAGCAACCCATGCCAAGCACCACCGTCGAGGTCGGATCAGCCGTCGGATTGCACGCGCGACCCGCAACGATCATCGCCGAGGCAGTCGCCGACGCCGGCACACCCGTGACGATCTCGGTCGTCGGAGGCGAACCGGTCGACGCGGGATCGGCATTGCTGATCATGACGCTCGGCGCCGAGAAGGGCACCGCGGTCGTCGTCGAATCCGACGATCAGGCAACGCTCGACGCCATCGCGAAGCTCGTCGCCGCCGACCTCGACGCCGAGTAGGCCTGCTACTGGGCCAACGAGGCCAGTTCTCCCGCCAGCGCCGAGGGCACACGGACACGCATCCGGGTGCCCTCGGTGCTGTGGTCTGTGGCGAGTACCTCGCCCTCGCGGTGAATCCGTGACACCAGGTCGCCTCGCGTGAACGGGATGTCGACGGTGAGCTCCACGTCGTCGCGACCCACGAACTCACGGACCGCCTCGAACAGCTCAGGCAGTCCCTCACCGGTGCGCGCCGAGACGTACACGACGCCCGCTGAGTTGGGTCCGTGCGTACTACCGCCCGCGCCGAGCATGCCGCGCAATTCGGTGAGCCTGGACGCATCGATGGCATCGATCTTGTTGATCACCAACAACTCCGGAGGCGGCGCGACTCCCTCTTCTGCCACGACGTCGTTGATGACCCGTCGGACCGCCGTGATCTGTTCCGCGGGGAACGGGTCGCTGCCGTCGACGACGTGCAGTACGAGATCAGCGTCGACGACCTCCTCCAGCGTCGACCGGAATGCCTCGACGAGTTGCGTGGGGAGGTGGCGGACGAAGCCGACGGTGTCGGTGAAGACCAGTTCGCGACCGTCCTCGAGAGTCGCACGGCGCGTCGTCGGATCGAGGGTCGCGAACAGCGCATCCTGCACGAGCACACCAGAACCCGTCATCGCGTTGACCAGACTCGACTTACCCGCGTTCGTGTATCCCGCGACGGCGATGCGCGGCACAGCACCCCGCAGTCGTGCGGACCGCTTCGTGGTGCGGGCCGTGCGCATTTCGCGAATCTCGCGGCGCAGCTTGGCCATTCGCTCGCGGATGCGCCGGCGATCGGTCTCGATCTTCGTCTCACCCGGTCCGCGCAGGCCGACGCCGCCGTTGCTACCCGCGCGGCCACCGGCCTGACGGGACATCGATTCACCCCAACCACGCAGACGCGGGAGCATGTACTCCATCTGCGCGAGGGCCACCTGCGCCTTGCCCTCACGCGAACTCGCATGCTGGGCGAAGATGTCGAGGATGAGGGCCGTCCGGTCGATCACCTTGACCTTGACGACCTTCTCCAACGCGGTCAACTGCGCTGGCGTCAACTCGCCGTCGCAGATGACGGTGTCGGCGCCGGTGTCGGCGACGACGTCGCGCAACTCCTGGGCCTTGCCCGAACCGATGAAGGTCGCGGGGTCGGGTGAGGATCGTCGCTGGATCACCGCTTCGAGAACCACGGAACCCGCGGTCTCTGCGAGCGCTGCCAGCTCCTCCATGTTCGCCTTCGCTGCGGCCGCGGTGCCCTCGGTCCAGACGCCGACGAGCACCACGCGCTCGAGGCGCAGTTGTCGGTATTCGACCTCGGTGACGTCGGTGAGCTCTGTCGAAAGCCCCGCGACGCGCTGCAGCGAGGCGCGATCGGAGAGCGCGAGCTCGCCGGTCGTCGGCGTGTGGGCACGGTCGCGGGAATCGTCGTGATCGCCGAAATCTGCGGGGTCGACGAGATCGTCGGGATCGATCAGATCGCGGGAAAGGTCGATCGCGGGTGCGTTCGCGTCGACGGGACGGGTGTCGTGCAGGTCATGTACCTGTGGTGATGTTTCGGTCATACACCATCCATGGTGACACGCCGACGGCCCGTCGAGCACGTGGATATCTGCCGAGCCGCCATGCAGCGTGCCCGCGGCACGTCAGTCGACGCGATACCAACCTGCCCGGAATCGGCCGTCGGCCACCAGTGCGGACGGTCCTCGCAGCGTCGCGTGACCGTCGGCAACCGTGACCGTCACCCTTCCGCCTGGCACGTCGATGACCATCTCGCCCGCGTCGCGGCCGAGGGTCTGCAGGCCCGCTGCTGCCGCCGCGACCAGCCCCGTTCCGCAACTCCTGGTCTCTCCGACACCGCGCTCGAAGACACGCATCGTGGCGTGCAGACCACCACGCGGTCCGTCCTCGGGGGAGGTCAGCAGTTCGACGTTGGCGCCGTGCGGAAAGACGCCGTCGGGTAGGACGACGCCGGTCGAGAAGTCGATCGCGGCGAGGTCGGACGTCGACATGTCGGGCACCACGCACGCCAGGTGTGGGTTGCCGACGTCGACCGCGACACCCGGGTAGAGGTCGTCGCCGATCCGCACGGTCGCGTCCTCGCCGAGCAACACCCGACCCATCCGCACACTGACGTCGGCGCAGAGGTCGTCGAACGAGTGCACCACCACGGGACGTCCGCCTGCGCGCGAACCCACCGTGAACTCGTCGGACTCGGTCAGCCCGGTGGCCCGCAGGTAGTGGGCGAAGACGCGGACTCCGTTGCCACACATCTCGGCGATGGAGCCGTCGGCGTTGCGATAGTCCATGAACCAGTCGTCGGGCTCGACGCCGTCGGGCAGCTCATCGAGGACGCCCGCGCGCACCAGGGCCACCGCCCGCGCGACGCGGAGCATGCCGTCTGCGCCGATACCGCGTTGACGATCGCAGACCGCCGCCACGAAGTCGGTGGTCAGGTCGAGTTCGACCGCCGGGTCGGTGAGCACGACGAAGTCGTTCTGGGTGCCGTGCCCCTTGACGTAGGTCACTGCCTCGCTGATCGTCGTCACCCGTCCAGACTACGTGCGGGTCGTCCTCAGACCTCCGCCGCGGCGAGCGTGGCGTCGAGGAGGGCGGGAGTCGCGGCGTCGAGCCAGTGAATGCGGTGATCGCGGCGGAACCACGAACGCTGCCTGCGGACGTACCTGCGGGTGCCGATGAAGGTCAGTTCTTCTGCTGTCGCAAGGTCGTACTCGCCGTCCAGCGCGGCAAGTGTCTGCGCGTATCCGATGGCTCGACGAGCAGTGACGCCCTCGCGCAGACCTGCGTCGACGAGCCCGTGCACCTCGTCGACGAGCCGGTTCGCGAACATCAGCCGAGTCCGCAGCGCGATGCGTTCGTCCAGTTCTGCGGTGTCGCGGTCCAGTGCGAGAATCTTTGTCCCCCAACGTGGTTCACCGATCTTCGGCGCCGACGCCGCGAATGGCTCCCCGGTCAGTTCGACCACCTCGAGCGCGCGCACGATGCGTCGTGCATCGGTAGCGAGGATCGACGCCGCCGCAGCCGGGTCGACGGATGCGAGATGTCGATGCAGCGCCACGACACCGATCTCGTCGAGCATCGCCTCGTACCGTGCGCGCACCGCGGGGTCGGTTGCCGGGAACCGCCAGTTGTCGAGCAGACCTTGGATGTACATCATCGAGCCGCCGACGATCACCGGCGTGCGGCCGGCGGCGAGCAGCGAGTCGATGTCGGCCGACGCGGCTTCCTGATAGCGCGCGACGGTGGCCGTCTCGGTGACGTCGAGCACGTCGAGTTGATGGTGGGCGATGCCTCGCCGCTCCCGTGGGGGCAGCTTGGCCGTGCCGATGTCCATGCCGCGGTACTGCTGCATGGCGTCGATGTTGACGATGTCGCCGTCGAGTCGTTCCGCGAGGTCGAGCGCGAGGTCGGATTTCCCGGTGGCGGTCGGACCGACGACGGCGATCGGGGTCACGTCCACGGCTCCGACACTCCTTGGCCCGACATTCCTTGGCCCGACACTCACGGCGTGTCCCCTGGCGTCCACGCCGCGACGACGTAGCCGACACCGAACGGGGCGTCGGAGTAGAGCACCTTGGCAGTCATCGGGCTGTCGCCGACGAGCCCAGCGACGACCTGCCATGCCGCCCGCCCGGCCACTCCCTCGGCATCGCACGTGGCAACGTCGAGTCCGCGAAGTACGTCGACATCCGCTGCCGCGATTCCGTCGACGATGCGCTGCTGGAGTTCGACGGCGCTGTCACGTCGGCCGCCACCGGGCGCCTTCGGGGTGAGTGCCGTCGCGCCGTCGGCCACGACCAGTACCCCGATCGGCTCGGGATCGGAGGAGATCTCGGCCGACAGTGCTCTCCCGAGCTCGCAGGCGACTTCGGGCCGTACGTCGGGGTCGACGACGACCGGACGCACCGACTCGGCGTCGACCTGTCCGCGTAGCCACCCGGCGATCAACATCGACAGTGGCAGGCGTCCGGGGGGTCGCTCACCGCCCACGCGTTCCAGGGAGACCGGCACGTCGACGCCGAACCTGCCGAAACCGCCCACCGTCGGAATTGACCGTGACGCCAGGGGATCACCCGCGGCGGCGTCGTCGCCGGATCTCACAGGGGCGATGTAGTCGTCGGATCTCACAGGGGCGATGAAGTCGTCGGCCCCCACCGCCACCCAGCGCGTGGCGTGTCGGGCGAGCAGCACGCCCGCATCGCGGACAGCAGAACGGGCCTCGAGGGTGTCCACCGCGTCCGGACCCGCGAGTTCGGGAACCAACAGCGGTGCGCTCGGGACGAAAACAACGCATGCCAGCACACCGTCGACGCTAGCCGACGTCATGCCCGACGCCGCCGGGAGCACCGACACACCCGCCCTCGTGTCAGCGATGTCGCGCAGGCCGCACATCGAGAACCCTGACCTGCTTGAATAGGTGAAGTCCTGGCGTCAACCGCTCAGGACTATGTGAAAGGCAGCCGTGACGCGCGGCACCACTGACGCTGTGAGGGGACCACACCATGACGAGCGAAGACACCAGCGGACCGGCCACACCCGCATCCGGGTCCACCCCCGGCCCCCGGCCAGGCCCGCCGAAGCCGGGTCCCAAACCCGGCCCTCGACCCGGTCCCGGACCGAAGCCTGCCGCGCAGGCACCGACCCCCGTTCCTGCGGTCGTCGTCGCCAAACACGCATCGTTCGATCCCCGCGAGTTCGGGCGTATCGATGAGCAGGGCGTCGTCTGGCTCATCACCCCGAACGGCGAGCGTGAGATCGGGTCGTGGCAGGCGGGCACCATCGACGAGGGCCTCGCCCATTTCGCGCGTCGATACTCCGACCTCGAGACCGAGGTGGAGATTCTCGAAGAGCGCCTCGCCGCACGCACCGGCGATCCGCGCAAGTCACAGGCTGCAGCCAAACACCTCCTCGACACCCTCCCCGAGGCCAGCGTTATCGGCGATGTCTCGGCCATTGAACAGCGGCTGACCGTCATCGTCGGAAGCGCCGACGACGTCGCCGACTCGCTGAAGGCCGAGCGTGAAGAGGCTTGCGCCGCCGTGATTGCACGCAAAGAGGAGCTCGCTACCGAGGCCGAGGCCATCGGAGCCGAATCCACCCAGTGGAAGACCGCAGGCGATCGACTGCGCGCGATCCTCGACGAGTGGAAGACCATCAAAGGCATCGACCGTAAGACCGACGACGCGCTGTGGAAGCGATACTCGAAGGCGCGCGACGCGTTCAATCGCCGACGCGGCGCCCACTTCGCCGATCTAGATCGGGAACGCGCGGGTGCCAAGGCGCGTAAAGAGGAGCTGATCGCACGGGCCGAGGCGTTGTCGTCGTCGACCGATTGGGGTCCGACCGCGGGCGCCTTCCGCGAACTCCTCGCCGAATGGAAGGCATCCGGTCGGGCACCGCGCGACGCCGACGAGGCACTGTGGCAACGGTTCAAAGCCGCCCAGGACGTCTTCTTCGCCGCCCGCAACGCGGCATCGTCCGAGCGCGACGCCGAGTTCAACGCGAACGCGACGGCGAAGATCGCTCTGCTCGACGCCGCGGAGAAATCCATCGATCCCGCATCCGACCTCGACGGTGCGCGCCGCGAGTTCCGGACGTTCCGGGAGAAGTGGGACGAGCTCGGCAAGGTGCCGCGCGAACAGATGCACAGCCTCGAGGGCCGTGCGCGCGCGTTGGAGAAGCGGATTCGCGACGCCGAGGATGCTCAGTGGCAGCGCACCGACCCCGAGGCGCTCGCGCGCGCCGCGCAATTCGCCGACCGCGCAGCACAACTCGAGGACCAGGCGGCCAAAGCTGCCGAGCGCGGCAAGAACCGAGACGCGGAGAAACTGCGCGAGCAGGCAGCACAGTGGCGCGAGTGGGCGCAGGCCGCACAGAGCGCCATCGCCGACCGCTAGCGGGGCAGAGCCCGCTCGGACCTTCAGTGCTCGCCGGGGCGCTGCTGCAGTTTGCGTGCGGCCTCCTCGCGTGCCACCGCTTCCCGACGACGCTCCTCTTCGAGCGCGAGGTGGTAGGTGCTGCGGGCCCACACGACGCGTGACCAGTGGAAGGTGAGCACGAGCAGGGCCAACCAGCCGATGACAAGCCCCGCGCCGACACCCGACGGCGGTGCCACTCCCCCGACGCCAGGGGTGTTCCGCGACCACCACGCGAGCATGCCTGCCACGCAGCCGATCGCGCACCCGCACAACGCAATCCACGCGATCACCCATCGTCGGGTGACCAGCGCGAGCATCGACCCGAAGATTCCGAACACCACCAGGAACCAGACGAACACCTTCGAGACCACTGCGACACGTTCGGTCGCGGCAGCCGCGGACGACGTCAGCACGTCGAATCCGTTCGCCGAACCGGTGTGCGGCAGTAGCAGCGACCCCATCGCCACGAGCACCGCGACAGCGACCACGACCGCGCGGGCACCCGGATCGATCTCACCCGCGACCTTGCGTTCGGCCTTGCGGAGATCGTCTGCGTACTGCGCGAACTCGGCGTCGTCACTTCCAGCGCCCTGCGCGGTCCTGCCGCTTGCGGCGTCTTCCGCGGGTATGCCACCAGTGGCCCGTTGGGCCGTCGGCATCCGGTCGTCGGTGTTGTCCTCGCGCGGCTCGTCGCTCATCTCGCGCCTCTCATCTCTCGTCGCTCGCTGGTGCTTGGCAGTTCATGTGGTTCGGCAGTTCACGGAGCCCGGCAGATCACGGATGCCCGGCGGGTCATACCGATGGTTCATCAACCGCAGGCGCCCGAAGAACACCCGGTGGAGACGGCCGTAGGCATCGGCGACGGTCCCACCCCCGGCATACCGAGTCCGACGCCGACCGGCGCCGTCGTCGGGGTGGCGTCGAGTTCGTGTGCGTCACCTGCACGGGTTCTGCGATGCGACGCGATGGTCCCGTCGGCGATGAGGTGATGCGGCGCGGCGTCGGTGACGGTGGTGACCACGACGTCGCCGGGTCGCACGGCGTCGGCCGCGTCGCCGGCACGGAAGTGCACCAGTCGCCCGTCGCGCGCACGGCCTGTCAGCCGCCCCGTGTCAGCGGATTTGCGCCCGGAATCCGCCGCGACCAGCAGCTCGACCTCGGTGCCGATGAGGTTCCGGTTCTCGGTGAGGCAGATGCGCTCTTGCAGCGCGATCAATCGTTGGTAGCGCTCGCTGACGACCTCCGGCGGCACCTGATCGGGCATTGTTGCCGCAGGTGTACCCGGCCGAGGCGAGTACTGGAAAGTGAACGCACTCGAGAACCGCGCACGCTCGACCACGTCGAGCGTCGCGGCGAAGTCCTCTTCGGTCTCGCCGGGGAATCCGACGATGATGTCGGTGGTGATCGCGGCGCGCGGCATCGCGTCGCGCACCTTGTCGAGGATGCCGAGGAATTTGGTCGTGCGATAGCTGCGTCGCATGGCCCGCAGGATGCGATCCGAACCCGACTGCAGCGGCATGTGAAGCTGCGGGCAGACGTTGGGTGTCTGCGCCATGGCATCGATGACGTCGTCGGTGAACTCTGCCGGATGCGGCGAGGTGAATCGGACGCGTTCAAGGCCGTCGATGTCGCCGCAGGCGCGCAGCAGGTCGGCGAACGCGCCGCGATTGCGGGGTAGTTCGGGATCGGCGAACGACATCCCGTAGGCGTTGACGTTCTGCCCGAGCAACGTCACCTCGAGCACGCCCTGATCGACGAGCGCTTTCACCTCGGCGAGCACGTCGCCGGGGCGTCGATCAACCTCTTTGCCGCGCAACGACGGAACGATGCAGAAAGTGCACGTGTTGTTGCAACCGACGGACACCGACACCCACCCGGAGTAGGCCGAGTCACGTTTGGCCGGCAGCGTCGACGGGAAGGCTTCGAGTGAATCGAGGATCTCGACCTGCGCCTCCTCGTTGTGTCGGGCGCGGTCGAGCAGTGCGGGCAGCGAACCGATGTTGTGCGTACCGAAGACGACGTCGACCCACGGCGCCTTGCGCAACACCGTGTCCTTGTCCTTCTGCGCGAGACATCCGCCGACCGCGATCTGCATGCCGGGTCGTCGTGTCTTCACCGGCGCGAGGTGCGACAGGTTGCCGTACAGCTTGTTGTCGGCGTTCTCACGGATCGCGCACGTGTTGAACACGACGAGATCGGCATCGCCGTCCTCGTCGGCGCGCACGTAACCGGCATCCTCGAGAAGACCCGCGATGCGCTCGGAATCATGCACGTTCATCTGGCAGCCATAGGTACGCACCTGATAGCTGCGCCCCGATTGCGGCAGCTCATGCCGCTCCGACAACTCCGTACTCACTGGATCCAGGGTACGGTGCCGGTGCAAATCGCCGTCACGGTCACCACGCGCGCAACGCCGAGGTTCTCATTCACCGCGCCTGTAAGGGTTTCCGGCATTAGTGTCGACGGTTATGACCGATTCACCGACAGGGGGTTCGGCGGTCGGACCCGCGACCCCGGCTCCCGCATCCGGAACCAACATGATCGTGCTCAAGAATGTGCAAAAGCACTTCGGCGAGCTGCACGTCCTCAAGGACATCGACCTCGAGGTCCCCGCCGGACAGGTGGTCGTGGTGCTCGGCCCATCAGGCTCGGGCAAGTCGACGCTGTGCCGCACGATCAACCGGCTCGAACCCATCGACTCCGGTGAGATCTTCGTCGAGGGACGGCCACTCCCCGAGGAAGGCCGCGACCTGGCCACTCTGCGCGCCGACGTCGGAATGGTCTTCCAGTCGTTCAACCTGTTCGCGCACAAGACAATTCTGCAGAACGTCACACTCGCGCCGACCAAGGTCCGCAAGAAGAACAAGGCCGACGCCGAGAAGCGCGCACTCGAACTCCTCGAACGCGTCGGCATCGCCAGTCAGAAGGACAAGTACCCCGCGCAACTCTCCGGCGGCCAGCAACAGCGCGTCGCGATCGCACGCGCACTCGCCATGGACCCGAAGGTGATGTTGTTCGACGAGCCGACGTCGGCTCTCGACCCCGAGATGGTCAACGAGGTGCTCGACGTGATGGTCTCGCTGGCCAAGGAGGGCATGACCATGCTCGTGGTCACCCACGAGATGGGCTTCGCCCGCAAGGCCGCCGACCGAGTGATCTTCATGGCCGACGGCGCGATCGTCGAGGACACCGATCCGGACAGCTTCTTCGACAGTCCGCAGTCCGAACGCGCGAGGGACTTCCTCGGCAAGATCCTGGGCCACTGACATGGCCGACACGTCGCCGACGACGCGTCGGCATGCCTCCGGGCACCCGCCTGTAGACACCACTGCCCTACGGAAACGGCCTGGCCGCCGAACCATCGCACTCGCGGTATTTCTCCCCGTGTGTGCGCTCTTTGTCTCGCTACTCGCCGGCTGTGGGAGCACCGAGCCGAAGAACCTGCTCGACTCGATCCGCAGCGGAGAGGTCGTGCTCGGCACCAAGTTCGACCAGCCGGGGCTGGGAATCTACAACCCGGACAAGTCCATGAGCGGTTTCGACCCGGCCGTCTCCACCTACGTCGTCAATCACATCGCCGACTCGCTCGGAGTGGCCCACCCGAAGATCTCGTGGCGCGAGACTCCGTCGGCTCGACGCGAGGCCATGATCGAGCACGGTGAGGTCGACATGATCGCCGCCACGTACTCGATCAACGAGAACCGCGCGAAGAAGGTCGACTTCGGTGGCCCCTACCTGATCACGTATCAGGGGCTGATGGTGCGCAAGTCCGACGAGTCGATCCAGAATCTGCCCGATCTCGGCAAGGGCAAGAAACTGTGCTCGGTCACCGGCTCGACGTCGGCACAGAACGTCAAGGCACAACTGCCCAATATCGAACTGCAGGAATATGATTCGTACTCCGCGTGCGTCGAGGCGCTACGTCGGGGCAAGGTCGACGCACTGACCACCGACGAATCGATCCTCGCGGGCTACTCCAACTTCTGGAAGGGCGAGTTCCGTCTGGTGGAGATGACCTACCTCAAGGACGCATGCGTCAAGAAGGCTCTGAAGGCGGCGGGGACCCCGTTCTCCACTGAGCGCTACGGGATCGGTTTGGCCAAGGGCGACTCGGAGTCGGTCACCAAGGTGAACGAAGCCCTCGACTCCATGCTGAAGCCGAGCGCCGACAACGGTCCGTCACCGTGGATCAGCGCACTGCGCAAGAGCCTCGGCGACGACTACGTCAACGAGATCCAGCAGCGCGCGGATAAGCCCGGATCAAAGTTCGCGTTCACGCCGAAGCCCGGAGACCTCGCATTCCTCGAATCGAAGTCCACACCGTGCCCAGCGGGCCTGAAGTGAGGAGGTGACCAGTCGTGAGTGAACTCTGGGAAGATATGGGGCCGCAGTTGTGGCCCGCGTTCTGGGTGACGATCCAATTGACGTTCTGGTCGGCGATCGGTTCCCTGATCTGGGGCACCATCCTGGCCGGGATGCGGGTCTCCCCCGTGCCCGTGATGCGTGGCTTCGGTACGACGTACGTCAATATCGTGCGCAACACACCACTGACCCTGATCGTGCTGTTCGCGGCGATCGGGCTGTATCAGAATCTCGGCCTGACATTCTCGTCGACCATCAAGACCAATAACTTCTGGCTCGCTGTCCTCGCGTTCATCGTCTATACGTCGACATTCGTCTGTGAGACGCTGCGCGCGGGTTTCAACACCGTTCCACTGGGGCAGGCCGAAGCCGCGCGATCGCTCGGGCTCTCCTTCACCCAGGTGTTCGGCATCATCGTGCTCCCGCAGGCAACTCGAGCGACGATCGGCCCGATGGGCAGCGTGCTCATCGCACTGACCAAGAACACCACTATCGCCTCGGTGATCGGCGTCGCCGAAGCCGCGGCACTGATGAAAACGGAGATCGAGTCGTTTGCCGACCAACTACTGGTCATCTTCGCGGTGATCGCTGTCGGATTCATGATCATCACGCTCAGCGAGGGCGCCGTCTTCGGTTGGCTCGCAAAGCGATGGGCGGTCAAGCGATGAGCGACAAGGCAACCGTCCTCTACGACGCTCCCGGCCCCCGGGCGCGCGTCCGCAACGCGATCGTGGCCGTCGTCTTCATCGCAATCCTCGTCGCGATCTTCGCGTACGTGATCGCGGTGTTCGCGGGCAACGACCAGTTCACCGCCGAGAAGTGGAAGCCATTCGTCACGTGGAGCACCTGGACCGGATACATCTTCCCCGGTCTGTGGCGCACCCTTGCCGCGGCAGCGCTCTCGATTGTGCTCGCGCTGATACTCGGTTCCATCCTGGGCATCGGACGGCTGTCGGATCACGCCTGGGTACGCGGGCTGTGCACCGTGCTGGTCGAGGTGTTCCGCGCGATTCCCGTGCTGATCCTGATGCTGTTCCTGTGGTTCTTCTTCGCCCAATACGGAGTGGTGCCATCGTCACAGTTGGCCTTCGCGGCTGTGGTCTGCGGCTTGACGCTCTACAACGGCTCGGTGATGGCCGAGATCCTGCGCTCGGGCATCAAGTCGCTGCCCACCGGGCAGACCGAGGCAGCCAAGGCGCTCGGCATGCGCAAGACACAGATGATGCTGTCGGTTCTGCTCCCGCAGGCCGTCACGGCGATGATGCCCGCGATCATTTCGCAGATGGTCGTTGCCCTCAAGGACACCGCGCTCGGCTATGTCATCGGATACTCCGAGATCATTCACATGGCACAGCTGTCGGCGGCCCGGTACGGCAACTACATCCCGGTTCTCATCGTGATCGCCATCATCCTGATCATCATCAACTTCGCGCTGTCGTCGTTGGCGACGTACATCGAGCGGAGACTGCGGCAGGGTCGCGGCGGTAACACCGACGACGTGCCCCACGCCGATCAGGTCGACCAGGCGGCCATGGAGAACATGCCGATGCCCTCGCCCAAGCCACGGGCCTGACGTCAGTCGGCGGAGGTGATCTCGTCGATCGCCCCGCCGACGACGTCGATCGCCGTGGCCTGCGGGTAGCCGCGTCGGACGAGCATGCCGACCAGGCGTCGAAAGTGCTTGTCGCGCACTGATCTGTCGTTGTCCTCGGCGGCGCGGACAAGCTGCTCGGTCACAGTCGGCGTGAGCTTCCGGTCGACCAGGTTGCGAGCCGCGGCGCGTTCGTCCTCGGGGTCGATCTCATCGAGCGCTCGCTGCACGATCGCGACGTCGACTCCCTTGGCGGCGAGTTCGTGCCGCAACGCGACGCGGCCTCGCCCCGAGTAGGCGTGGCGTGACTGCACCCACTCGGCGGCGAACTCCTCGTCGTCGAGCAGCTTGTGGGCGTCGAGCCGAGTGATCACCTCGTCGACGGTGTCGGCGTCGAATCCTCGGCGCGTCAGACGCTGGGCCATCTCGGAACGGCTACGTGCACGAACCCCGAGGAGCCGGAGTGCAACATCCCACGCGGACGGACCTTTCCGTTCCGTCGTGGACTCACTCGGCTCCCCGGGGTCATGGGGTGAACTCATCGGCGATGCGCGCAGATCAGAATTCCACCGGCGCGGGTGCGATGTCGTCGGCGTCGACGACCGCACCGATACCCAGCTTCTCCTTGATCTTCTTCTCGACCTCGTCGCGGATGTCGGTGTTCTCCAACAAGAACTTTCGGGCGTTCTCCTTGCCCTGGCCGAGCTGGTCGCCCTCGTAGGTGAACCACGAGCCGGACTTGCGGATGAATCCCTCGGCCACACCCATGTCGATGAGTGAGCCCTCCTTGGAGATGCCCTGGCCGTAGAGGATGTCGAACTCGGCCTGCTTGAACGGCGGTGCGACCTTGTTCTTGACCACCTTGACGCGAGTTCGGTTACCCACGGCGTCGGTGCCGTCCTTGAGGGTTTCGATACGACGTACGTCGAGTCGCACCGACGAGTAGAACTTCAGCGCCTTGCCGCCCGTGGTGGTCTCGGGTGACCCGAACATCACGCCGATCTTCTCGCGGAGCTGGTTGATGAAGATCGCGGTGGTCTTGGAACTGCTCAACGCCGACGTCATCTTGCGCAGCGCCTGGCTCATCAGGCGTGCCTGCAGACCGACGTGGCTGTCGCCCATCTCGCCCTCGATCTCGGCGCGAGGCACCAGCGCGGCCACCGAGTCGATGACCAGGATGTCGAGCGCGCCGGAACGGATCAGCATGTCGGCGATCTCCAGAGCCTGCTCACCGGTGTCGGGCTGGGAGACCAACAGTGCATCGGTGTCGACACCGAGCTTGGCCGCATAGTCGGGATCGAGGGCGTGCTCTGCGTCGATGAATGCGGCGATACCACCCGCAGCCTGGGCGTTGGCCACCGCGTGGAGTGCGACGGTGGTCTTACCCGACGACTCCGGGCCGTAGATCTCGACGACACGACCACGAGGCAGACCGCCGATACCGAGCGCGACGTCGAGTGCGATGGAACCGGTCGGAATCACCTCGATCGGCTGCCTGCTCTCCTCACCGAGGCGCATCACCGAGCCCTTGCCGAAGTTCTTGTCGATCTGGGCCAGCGCGAGGTCGAGAGCCTTCTCGCGGTCCTGGGGAGCTGCAGCCATGGAATCTCTCCTTGTTCGGGATGGTTGAGGTTTGTCTGTGCCGTCCTGCGTGCTACGCGCTGAACGTGCTGTCTTCGAGGCCGTTGTTCGTTTCATGTTGCGTTGGACGCTAGTCGGTAGGTCTGACAAAACCGGATCTGGCGAGTCCGGGTCTGGCAAAAACCGGTCTGGCAGAATCTCTGACGCATCCGGGGTCGCTGTGGTTCCACTGAATACAGCATTGCGCGAACACGTGTTCGACGGCAAGTGTGACACGCGGGCGAAGGTCGATTCGCCACCACCCAGTGGCGCCTCCATCCGACAGCAGCGACGTTCGGCCGAAATATCGCATTGACGATCTTTCGTCGAAGAAACAACTAGGGTCGTCGACGTGGGCGGCCGGGGTGACCACGAGCCGAGTACTCGTCGCCGGCTGGCACGCGCAGCGTGCGGAGCGGCGTCGGACGCAGGAACCAACTGTGATGTGTACCCAGGGGTTGCCCCTGGGACGGATCTCTCGATCCACTCTCACCCCGGCCGCCCACGTCGACGACCCTAGTTGTTTCTTCGACGAAAGATCGTCAATGCGATATTTCGGCCGAACG
>NZ_LZMO01000184.1:0-501 GCF_001665715.1 Gordonia sp. 852002-10350_SCH5691597 | reverse complement strand
CGCGTACAGGCTGGAGGTGCCGTTGCGCACGTAGTCGTGGCTGGCCCGTTGCGGGGTGCCCGGGAGCATGGGAAAGATCGGCTGGGTGCGATCGAGAGCTTGGATCTGGGTCTTCTCGTCAACGCAGAGCACCAGGGCACGTTCGGGTGGGTTCATGTAGAGCCCGACGACATCGCGGACCTTCTCGGTGAACAGGGGATCTTTCGACAGCTTCCACGACTCCTGTTTGTGTGGAGCCAATCCGAACGCTCTCCATACACGCGAAACAGTTGACTGTGACATGTCGAGATGCTCAGCCATCGACCGAGTCGACCAGTGTGTCGCATTCTTCGGCGTGGTCTCGAGAGTTGCGGTGATCAGGTCTTTGATCTGCTCGTCGCCGACGGTGCGAGGTCGCCCGGGCCGGGGTTCGTCGAGCAACCCCTCGCAGCGGTGCTCGACGAACCGGCCTCGCCAGCGCCGCACGGTACCTCGGTTGAGGCCGAGTCGTTGTGCCACTTC
>NZ_LZMO01000183.1:0-14183 GCF_001665715.1 Gordonia sp. 852002-10350_SCH5691597 | reverse complement strand
CGGCGTTGTCGAGTACCCGGTGCTGTCCGGCATGTTGATGTACCTCGGCGCGATCGGCGCACACACCGACACCGAGTTCTTCCAGCATTCCGCGCTGTTGCTCGCTCCGTTCGCCTTCGCGATCACCATCATGCTGGCGCTGATGACTCGGTGGTGGGTTCTCCTGTGGGCCGCAACCCCGCCGCTCGTGCTCTACGCCTTCCACAACTGGGAGCTGCCCGTCGTCGCGACAGCGGTCGGTGCCGTCGCGGTGATGGCCTGGGGTGCGTCGACCAATCCGCGAACCGGCGACCGTCGACTCTCACTACGAACATCGGCGATGCTCGCTGCGGTGCTGTTGGGAATCGGCTTCTGCCTCAAGCTCTACCCGGGTTTCTTCGCGCTGCCGCTCGCCTTGTACGTGCTGACGCGCGGCGCCGGCAGCATGATCGACGCGCGGCGTCGAACCGAGGATCTCGACTGGACCGGCGCGATCATGACGGCCGCGGCGGCGGCCGTGACCGTGATCGCGATCCAGTTGCCGTTCATGATCGTCGGCTTCAAGGGCTGGAAGGCTGCACTCTCGTTCCAGGGCAAGCGGAAGTCCGACGTCGACACCAACTCCATCTGGTACTGGGGACTTCGACATTTCACCGGCGGCCAGACCGACACGTACAACTCACTTGTCGGCATGCTGTCTCCGCTGCTGATCCTGTGCGCCTTCGCGCTCGCGGTCTATCTGGGCTGGCGCGTGTATCTGCAGTCGGGCACCTATCCGTGGATCGGCGTCTCGGGCGCGATGCTCGCCGGATTCATGTTGTTCCACAAGGTCCACTCACCGCAGTACACGCTGTGGATTCTCCCGTTCTTCGTGCTGCTCAAGACGCGGTGGCCGATCATCATCGCCTACCTCATCGCCGACTTCCTGTTGGACACCACCATCTTCCGCTTGTTCGGCATCTACACGGCGCACGCGCCGATGCAGTGGTGGGTGATGGCGGGCGTGAACATCGGTGTCTGGGTGACCGCCGCGATCCACCTGTACCTGATCTTCGCGTTCGTCCGTGCCCCACTGCGAGAACCGTTGGCCACCATGGTCGCTCCTCGCCCACGTCCGTCCGACGACCCCGAACCCGTGCTCGCGACGTCGTCGTAGAGGAGTCGACATGAACAAATGGCTTGGCGACGCCCCGCTCGTCGGCGAGCGGGTCACACTGCGGCCCTTGACCTTCGACGACGCTCCCGCACTCGCGCGGGTCGTCGACGATCCGCAACGCTTCGCCTGGACATCAGTGCCACGCGACGAACAGTCGGCACGCGAGTACATCGCCGCAGCACACGCCGACGACGCGCGCATCGCCTACGCGGTCGTCGACAACAGCGACGGACGCCTTGTCGGCTCGACGAGCTACTACGACATCGACCACGCCAACCTCTCCGTCGCGATCGGGTACACCTTCTACGCCGACACGGCGCAGGGCACTGCGGTCAATCCGACCGCGAAATACCTTCTGCTGCATCACGCCTTCGATGACTGCGGCGCCGTGCGCGTCGTGTGGCACACGCACGAGAACAACGCGCAGTCGAGGGCAGCGATCGCGAAACTCGGCGCACAGTTCGAGGGACTTCTCCGCAAACACCGACGCTGGGCCGACGGGTGGCGCACCACCGCGCAGTACGCCATGACCGACGACGGCTGGCCGGCAGCGAGAGATGCTCTGCTGCAGCGCATCTCACGTCACGGATAGGACATCCCGATCCGTCCGTCGCGGTATCGTCCGAACTCGTCGTGACGCAGGTAGCTTGGCTCACCCAGCCCATTCGACGAGTTCTGTGGGAGCTGCGAGATCGGATGTTGTCATGCACCCTGGGACGTCGAAACCCGCCTGCCGGTTCCACCGAAAGTTTCTGGCATCGCACCAAGCCGAGCCGGATCGGCCGTCGGATACCCGCCGGCAGCTCCGTCGAGTGGTCCGCCCGCCGGATCGTCGAGCGGTCTACCGCGTCGATCTCGACGCACCAGGTCGTCCTCGGGGTGGTAGATCTGCCAGATCACGACGACGCACAGCGCGACCACCATGAGCGCGCGAAGGACTACAACCAGGGTGAACCACCCCTCAGGGAGCCAGCGGCGCGACGGATCGAGGAACAGCGACATCCGCGGAATCCACACCAGGGCGTCGATCACCATCCACGTCATCAGCAGTCGCGTATGTGGAATGGCCAGTACCGCGAGCGGCACAAGCCACAGCGAGTACTGCGGACTCCAGACTTTGTTCACCAGCAGGAAGCCGGCGACCATGAGAAACGCCAACTGCGCGAGGCGCGGTCGGGTCGGCACGCGCAGTGCCAGGTAGCCGATCCCGCAGGCGATCAGGACCAGCAGGCCGAGGCTGACCGCATTCAGCAGCGTGATGTTCCATGTGAAATCAGCCGCTTTCGCGAGGATGCGGAAGAGGCTGTCGGAGTCGGCGCCGCGCTGACCGTTATAGCGGAAGAACTCGTACCAGCCGCGCGGATGTAGCAGCAGGATCGGCAGATTCACCACGACCCACGTCAGTACCGCCGCCGACGCCGCGACGAAGAAGTCGTTGCCCCGCCTGGCTCGGAGACACAGCACGAGAAGGACGAACAACAACAGGATCGGATACCACTTCGACGCGACCCCGAGGCCGATGAACAACCCCGCCAGCCACGGCTTATTACGTGCCCACGCCAGGATCGCGACCGCGACCATCGCCACTGCGATGGCGTCGAAGTTGGTGAATGCGTGGACGATCACAAGCGGTGAGAGAGCAGCCAGCCATGCCGCCCAGATGCGCGAGCGGGCGGTGAGGGCGGTCGCCCAGACGACGACGAGCCAGAATAATGCGAGACCGAGCGCCACGAGATCGAAGAACAACACGACGCTCAGCGCGCCCGGTATCCCGAGGTGATCGTGCAACCACTGCCATCCCTGCGCAGCCTGCGCGGCGACGTACATGTAGAGGCCGGTCAGCACCGGGTACTCCATGTACCGCGTGATGGTGTTGCCGTTCTGGTCCTGCTGAGTCCACGAGGCCTTGTAGGGGAATGCGCCCTTGTCCAGTTGCTCGGCGCCGTAGAGCGCGATCACGTCGGAGTAGCAGAGATCGGTGAACTGACGCTGGTTATCCCAGTCGAGCCGCATCGCATGTCCGGCATCGTTGGCCTCCGACGTCGCGGGAGCCTGCTGCAGACAGCCCGCCTTGCCGTACCAACTGAGCGCCAACGCGCACAGGGAAAGCAGGAACAGGACGCGGATCGGTGTCCAACGTCGACTGCGCCCGACGGCCCCGTGCGCTCCCAGCGGACCGCCGATCACGCGACTCGCATCTCGGACGACGACGTCGGTCCTGCTGGGAATCACCCGCGCGTCGTCGACCCGGGGATCGTCGGACAGGGCAACCGGACTGGCGACCCCGCCCACGATCTGACCGTCGGACATCACCCCGCCGGAGATCACCCCGTCAGGAATCGATCGCTGCTGTGGCTGCGCCGACGCGGCGTCGTCGAAGTGCTTTCCCGACGACGAGCGACGGTCAGCCGACCGGCGGCTCAGGGGTGACTCCGCCCTCGTTGCCGGTGCCGCCGGTACCGCCCTCGCCGTTACCGCCGTTTCCCGCACCACCGTTACCGGTGGTGCCGTTGCCGTTTCCCGGCTCCGGATTACCCGGGAGCGGGATCGTCACGCCGGGAGCGAGGGTGATTCCGCCACCTCCGCCACCGCCACCGTTGCCCGGGATCTGCGGTATCTGCGGGGTGTTGTCCCGCTGCGTACGCGTCCGCGGCGAGTTGTTGTAGTCGGGGTTGTACGTGCTGGTCGGCGCTTCGGTCGGTGCACCGGCCTGACCACCGACGGCCGCGGGCTCGGGGAACTGCTCGACCTGGTCGCCCTCGAGGGCGTTGTTCATCGACTTACGCCAGATCTGGGCGGGAAGCCCGCTGCCGTACACCGGTGACCCGCCGTAGTTGGTCAGCGCGGTGCCCTTGTCGGTACCGACCCAGACGGCCGTGGACAGCTGCGGCGTGTAGCCGACCATCCACGCGTCCTTGTTCTGCCCGGTGTCGCCGAGCTGTGCGGTACCGGTCTTGGCCGCCGACGGACGTGCACCGTAGGTGTCGTCGGAGAGCGAGTTGCCATTCGAGTACGCGGCGATCGGCTCGAGCGCCGAGGTCACGTTATCGGCGACCTTGGCAGGGAAGACCCGCTTGCCGTCGTTCTGCTGATGCTCGTAGAGCACCTCACCGGTCGAGGTCTCGACCTTCTGCACCATGTACGGCTCGCGGTAGACGCCCGACGCCGCCAGCGTCGCGTACGCCGACGCCATGTCGATGACCCGTGACGGGTACTGACCGAGCACGACGCCGCCCTCGACCTCACCGTTGGGGTTCTGCAACGTCTTCTGGATGTCGCCGAAAGACTCTGCGACGCCTGCCGTGTGCGCGGCGTCGGCGACAGCGCGCGCCTGGCCGTTGAGGTCCATCATCAGGCGGTAGTAGACGGTGTTGAGCGACATCTTCATCGCGGTCGCGAGGTTGCACGACCCGCAGCTCTCACCGTCGGAGTTCTCGACGGTCAGACCCGTCGATGTCTGGTACGGCGCGGAGCTGTACACCTTGGACAGCGGGATTCCCTGCTGAAGCGCCGCGATCAGCGCGAACACCTTGAACGACGATCCGGTCTGCAGGCCCGCCTGCGCGTAGTCCCAACCCTGGCCGTCGTCGCCGCCGTAGTAGCCGCGAACTCCACCTGTCTTGGGATCGATCGACACGACGGCGTCGCGGATCTTGTCGGGCTCGCCGTTGAGCACCCCGTTGTCGCACGAGTAGATCTTGTTCTCGCGGCACGCTGCCTGAACAGCGGCGTTCTGCGCCTTGGGATCGATCGTGGTGGTGATCTTGAGGCCCTCGGTCCGCACCTGCTGCTCGGAGATGTTCAGCTTGTTCAGCTCGGCCATCACCTGCCGCTTGATCAAGCCGTTGGGGCCGGGCGTCTCCACGGCCGCTGCGGGCTGCGGGTAGACCTTCGGATACTGCATCGACGCCCGCTCGGACTGCTTGAGCGAACCGATCTGGACCATGCCGTCGAGCACATAGTTCCAGCGACCCTCGGAAGCGACCTTGTCGACGGCGGGGTCGTAGTAGGAGGGCGAACGGATCGCCGCTGCCAGCACCGCGGACTCCTCGGGGGTCAGCTTGCTGACGTCCTTACGGAAGTAGGCCTGCGAGGCAGCGGACACACCGTAGGCGCCGCGCCCGAAGTAGATGGTGTTGAGATAGGCGGCCATGATGTCGTCCTTGGACCACTGTCCCGACATCTTGGTCGCGATCGCGAGCTCTTTGAACTTGCGCTCGTAGCTGTGCTCATCGCCGACGAGCGCGTTCTTGACGTACTGCTGCGTGATGGTCGAACCACCACCGGCGTCGGCGTTGTTGGTGAAGCGACCGACCACCGCGCGCCCGATGCCCGTGACCGAAAAGCCCTCGTTGCTGCGGAACTGGCGGTCTTCGGCTGCAATCACCGCGTCTTGCATCGACTTGGGGATGTCGGTGATCTTGACGTCGGTGCGGTTACCCTCCGGCGGCACGACCTTGGCCAGCGTCTTGCCTGTCGAGTCGGTGATCAGCGCGACCTGGTTCTGCTTGATGTCGCCGGGGCTGGGCACCGTCACCGTCGCGTAGGTGATCGCGAAGGCGAGAATGCCGATCAGGATCACTGCGGGGACCAACCCACCGAGAATGCCAAGCGTCCAGGCGATCACGCGATGCCGCGACTGCGTTGTCTGCTCGGCATCGTTCTTGGCCGATCGTGTCGGCCGTTTTCCCGTGCCGCGCGACGACTCCGTCCCGCTCATCGATCACCTTTCCGCACCGCAACCCAGGTCGCTCTCACGCGTACCTGTGTCGTGTTGTTCGAGGTCAGAACCGCCACCATGGTCGGTTTACCGCTCCTCACAGTACTTCTCCATTGCATCGAGCCCACTCCACTGTGACGCATGCGGCGCTGGCACGGCAAAAACCTGCGGCCCACACCACACACGTCAGAACGCCGACGAGCGTCGTATCTCTCGTCGACGAACGCGGAAACAACCGTTATTCGGCCACCCGACGACGACGTCGTGTCGATCGTGGCGGCAGACCCGCAACGTACGACTGGACCAGATGGTTCCAGCTACAGGTGCGACAGACCTCGACGACGTGCACGGTGAATTCTTCGGCGGTCGCGTCGAGGGAGGCGATCTCTTCTGCGGTACGCGCTGACCCCGACACCTGGCCGAGCCGGTCGCCGAATACCCAGGACACGAGCGTGACCTGCTCCTTGCGGCAGATCGGGCACAGCGTCGACGACGGGCGCCCGTGGAACTTCGCGGCGCGCAACAGGTAGGGATTCGCGTCGCACACGTCGGCGACGGCTGTCCGGCCGGAGTGGACATCGGACAGTCGGGACCGACGCTGCAAGGCGTAGTCGACGATCTGGCGCACGTGTTTCAGCGTACGTCGTCGCGCTCGGGGACGTCTGCGTGGACGCGCGCCGCGTCGACACCCGCCCACCCCGCGCGTCGCCCGCAGGTCACCGGCATGACACGTTCTGGACACTCCCCCGTCGACACAGTTATATCGGTGCGATACATTGGGAACCACATCGACGCGACATGCCGTGTGGTCCCATCGGACACCCTCTGCGTGCGCGATCAGCCACGAGATCACCGAGGAGGTGCGCACCATGCTGGAGCTCGCCATTCTCGGATTGCTGCTCGAATCACCCATGCACGGCTATGAGCTGCGCAAACGCCTCACCGGGCTGTTGGGCGCATTCCGCGCGTTCTCGTACGGCTCGCTGTACCCGACGCTGCGCAGGATGCAGGCAGACGGCCTGATCGACGAGGCGAGCACGCCCGCGGGCATGAAGGTGCGTCGAGGTCGACGTGTGTACCAGCTGACCGAGAAGGGTCGTATCCGCTTCAACGAGCTGGTCGCCGACACCGGACCGCAGAACTACACCGACGACGGATTCGGCGTCCACCTGGCCTTTTTCTCCCGCACCCCCGCGGTCGCCCGGATGAGGATTCTCGAAGGGCGTCGACGTCAGGTCGAGGAACGGCGCGAGGGTTTGCGCGAACTCGTCACCCGTGCGACGCGTGCGTCGGATCGCTACACCCGCCAACTGCACGAGCTGAGCCTCGAGTCGAGCGAGCGCGAGGTGCGCTGGCTCAACGAGCTCATCGCCGCAGAACACACACTTCCGGACGCGACCCCACAGCCGGGTCGCGGCGGGACACAAGAAACACCCGAGCCGCCGGAATCGGCTGCGCTCGACACCGCCCCGGTGACACACAGCTCACCGGCGGTAACCCACGTTCCAGGGTCCAGCGACGTTCGCGGTCCCAGAGAAAAAGAAGGAGAACCCGACCATGGGTGAGCCCAATAAGGTGCGCGTGGCCATAGTGGGCGTAGGAAACTGCGCTTCATCCTTGGTCCAGGGCGTCCAGTACTACAAGGATGCCGACGAGAACGCGACCGTCCCCGGTCTGATGCACGTCAAGTTCGGTCAGTACCACGTGCGCGACGTCGAGTTCGTCGCCGCGTTCGACGTCGACGCCAAGAAGGTCGGCTTCGACCTCTCCGACGCGATCTTCGCGAGCGAGAACAACACCATCAAGATCGCCGACGTCCCGCCGACCGGCGTCACCGTGCAGCGCGGCCACACCCTCGACGGTCTCGGCAAGTACTACCTGCAGACCATCACCGAGGCCGACGGCGACGGTGTCGACGTCGTGAAGACCCTCAAGGACAACGACGTCGACGTCCTGGTCTCCTACCTCCCCGTCGGCTCCGAGCAGGCTGACAAGTTCTACGCACAGTGCGCGATCGACGCGGGCGTCGCCTTCGTCAACGCACTGCCGGTGTTCATCGCCTCCGACCCCGAGTGGGCCGAGAAGTTCCGCGCCGCAGGCGTGCCGATCGTCGGCGACGACATCAAGAGCCAGGTCGGCGCGACCATCACTCACCGCGTGATGGCCAAGCTGTTCGAGGATCGCGGCGTGGCGCTCGACCGCACCTACCAGCTCAACGTCGGCGGCAACATGGACTTCAAGAACATGCTCGAGCGTGAGCGTCTCGAGTCGAAGAAGGTCTCCAAGACCCAGGCCGTCACGTCGAACCTCACCGGTTCGCTCGCGGGCAAGGTCGAGGACAAGAACGTCCACATCGGACCGTCGGACCACGTCGCATGGCTTGACGACCGCAAGTGGGCCTACGTCCGCCTCGAGGGTCGCGCCTTCGGCGACGTGCCGCTCAACCTGGAGTACAAGCTCGAGGTCTGGGACTCCCCCAACTCGGCAGGCATCATCATCGACGCCGTGCGCGCCGCGAAGATCGCCAAGGACCGCGGCATCGGCGGACCGATCCTACCGGCCTCGGCCTACCTGATGAAGAGCCCGCCCGAGCAGCTCGCCGACGACGTCGCGCGCCAGCAGCTCGAGACGTTCATCGAGGGCTGATCCGACGATCTGACACCGTCACGCCACACGATGCCCCTCGGTCCGACTCCCGGACCGAGGGGCATCGTCGTATGTGGCGAGTTGTGTCGACCCCCTGAACCGGCAGGTGCGCCTGTCGACCTGTGCTATATCGATGTGCAGCGGTGGCACAACTCCGCGAACGCACAGGAGGTGGCGTGATGTCGTTGGGATTCCGCGTCGGCGTGCCGGGCATGCGCGTGCGAGTGTCGACCCGCGGTGTCCGCGCATCGGTGGGCCCTCGCGCCGCGCGAGTGCATTTCGGTAGCGGGCGGACAGGGGTGTCCACTGGACTCGGCCCCTTCTACGCCTACCAATCCGTCGGGGGACGGTCCGGTCGCACGACGTCGCGGCGCGGCGCGAGTAGTCGCGGTCCCTCCGCGGCACAAATGACCAGAGCCGCACGCACTGCAGAACGCGCAGCGCAACAAGCCGAACGCGACGCTGCCATCGAGCAGTTGCGGGACCTGCGCAGGTCATCGACGAGCGTGCACCTCGACCAGTGGGTCCCCGCTTCCCGTCCCGTGATCCCGCCACCTCCGGCAGTCAACGTGCAGACTGCTCTCGCCCAGGCCGAAGCCATGCACCTGCGGGGTGTCGGTCGCCTTGCACGGACACAAAGATCCGCGGCACGCGGAGCTGCCCAAGCCGATGCCAACGCTTACGCGGCCGCGGAGACCACCCGTCTCGCAGCCATTCACGCGGACCTGCTGTCGCATGCCGACAGTTGGTGGAATGCGTTGAGCGGCAACGACGAAATGACCGTGCTCGAGACGGTGAACGCGGCCTTCGCCGACAATCCAGCAGCAGGTTGCGCAGTGGGACTCGACGGCACCACCCTGTCGATAATCATGCGACAGCAAGACATCGACGCCCTGCCAGACCAAACGCCCTCTGTAACGTCCGCTGGTCGGCCAACACTCAAGCTCCTGAACAAGCGTGACAGAGTGCGCTGGTGGCTCCACATCCTCGCGTCCAACGTTGCCGCCACGTGTAGAGAGGCTTTCGCGGTTGCTCCAGGGGTATCTCGTCTCAATGTTGTTGTGATCAGCAGGTTTTCCGATTCACGACGACTCGGCGTCGTGCTCTATGGTTCGTGGAGCCGATCAGCCGTCGAAGGTGCAACGTGGCGTAGTCGTGATGACGCCTTTCGCATCTTCGATATCGGCGAAGACGTCGAGTGCAGCGTCCGGACGACGTCGTCCGGCAATCTGTCCACGACTCTCAAACCACTCGACGTGGATTCAGTCCCAGCACTGGTCGAACTGATCACGTCGGCCGAAGACACCGAATCCTCGAACGCTCTTGCAGAATGGGACGAGACTCTCGGCAACCCGATGGACATATCAGGGCAGGCGCCTGCCTTTCGTGATCCGTACGCCCTGATCACCTTCGAGACGTGGTTCGCATCGCGATCCTCACTGCCCGTTGCCTTTCCGCAGCCAAGCTCCACCCCGATACCGACGAAGGAGTACGCCTACGAGAGTTCAGGTGCCGCGGTGGAACTGGCCGCAGGCCAGTCCGTCGAGATACCCGAGACCGGCGTCCGGCAGATGGACACGGTTCTCCACACGTCAGGAGCCGACGTCGACCTGAGCTTTCTACTTCTCGACAGCTCTGGCCACGTCCGGGACGATCGAGACTTCGTCTTCTACAACCACCACGTCGCGCCGGACCAGAGTGTCCGACTGAACGGAAAGAGGCCGCACGAGAGGGGACTCGTCGAATCCGGAACCGTTCACGCATCTGCGGTGCGCCCAGACGTGACTCGGATACTCGTCGTCGCGACAATGGACACGGCCTCGCGACTCGCCTTTTCCGCGCTCGACACCATCGACATCACCATTTCGTGTAGCGAGATTCGTTGGCACTTCGCCCCGAAAATCGAGAAGTCAGTTCGCGCAGCGATTCTCGCCGAGATCTATCGGCGCCCGGGCACCCCTCCCGGAGAGCAGCGCTGGAAGCTTCGCGTGGTCGGCCAGGGATGGGCCGATGGGCTGTCGGGATTGGCGCGCGACCACGGAGTCGACATCGACGACTGAACTCGTGGGAGCCTCCCCCGTCGGCCGGAGTTGTGTCGACCCGGGCAGCGCCGCTCACGCCTGCAGCGACAACACATCCTCGTGTCCGTGTCGTCGGCACCAGCTCACGATGTAGCGCGCGTGCAGGCCGCACCATCGGTACACCGACGCCTGGGTGAGCGGTAGGCGGTCGTCGTGTTCGCCGCGCTCGAGCATCAGCGGGCCGAGATAGTGGCTGGTCACCTTGTTCGCAGTATTCGGCGACACCTTCGCGACCGATGCCAGCGTCGCGTTGTCCGACGCATTTCCTGCAGCGATGGCTCCGGCCATCCGCGCTGCGGTGATCCCGCGCCTGCCGCTGAACAACTCGTACAGCGGCGGGTGAGTCGGCGAGGGCACCATGTCGTCGAGCTTCGCGCCGTGAGCAACGGTGCGCAGCGCTCCGATCAGCGAGCCGAATCCGTCGGCCTTGGCGACGACGCCCCAGACATCCGGCCGCAGCCGCGCTTCTTCGAGATGATCGATCTCCATGGAGTGTCCCTGGGTCGCCAACAGCACCGGCGCGAGGCGATTGGCATGATGGAGACCGTCGAGGACGTCGAGACCGTCGAACGTCCACTCGATATCTGGCCTATTCCAGATGAGGTCGGCGGCAACGACGTCGAACCGAACCCGCCCGGACACGCTGCGGACGAATTCCTCCTGGTCGCGGGCCACGACAACGGTGGCGCCCTCGATCGCCGCACGGACCGGTTCGGCGACCACATGCCCAAGCGGTGATGCGATCAGGATGCGCATCCCTTCCACGGCAGCTCCCTCTACAGTCTTGATATAAATGCGTAATTACGCATGCTGCGCCAATTTTCATGCGTGATGTCGCATGAGGGTGTCAGCTTCAGGCGTTTTCGAGCGTGATCCTCGCACAGAAATGTCATCACGAGTGCTGACTTGCGCCGACGGCGGGGGCAGGATTCTTTATGCTCGGTTTGCTCGAGTACATCAAGTGCACACTCGCGCGCAGCGCATTCTCTGGGGAGACTTCAATGACTGCCGACGTCGTCAGCGAACTCGACATTGCAGCGGTGGATGCCGCACGGACCACCCCCACTGCAGTCATCATCGCCGAACACGACGTCATCGACTCGGCGCTCGCGGTGTTCGTCGAGGATGCCGGACACCGTGCAGTCATCATCGACCTCGACAACGCGACCGATTCGCTTGGCGGACTCGACGCCCCCGGCATCACGATTGTGCGGTCCGCGCGGCGCATCGCCCAGGTGCGATCCATCCGCGCCCTCAACGGCACCGTGATCGGAGCGATCGGTGTGCCTGTCTCGGATGCGCGCAGCATCGACATCACCGACCCCGGCCACGCACTCGACGTCTTGGCCGCGCTGGCCGGAAAGTCGGAGTCCGCCCAACCCCGAATCCCCCGCATCCACCTCACCGAACGCGAGCGCGAGGTCCTCACCTCCTACGTGCTCGGCGCGACGCTGCGCGAGACGGCTCGCCGATTCTTCATCGCCGAGAGCACGGCCCGCGAACACTACCGCCGGGTGCGGCAGCGCTACCTCAACGCCGGCCGACCCGTCTCGAACAAGGCAGAGCTGCTGCTGGCACTCATCGGCGACGGCTGGGTGCGGCCCGAGCAACTCTGAGCCAGGACTGCCGCGAGAGAGGGTCGACGCCCCCGCGCTCATCAGTAGTGTTGAACCATGCGCGTGCAACGGTGGGTGGCGACCGGCCCCGGGGGTCTCGACGACTTCGCATTCATCGACGATCAGCTCCGTCCACCTGGACCAGGTGAGGTCAGCATCGAAGTTCTCGCCGCAGGTGTCAATCCCGCGGACCTCAAGCACACACTGACCGCGTCGGACTTCCCCGTCCCCGTCGGCTACGAGGTGTCCGGAGTGATAGCAGCTCTCGGGCCGGGCACCGAGATCGCTTCTGGCGCAGCATCTCCGGGCGACGACGTCCTCGCATTCCGCGTCTTTGGCGGGTACGCGACCGCGCTGACGGTGCCCGCGGAGAAGGTGTTCGCAAGACCTTCGACGGTCGACGACGCCTCGGCAGCGAACCTGCTGCTCGCGGGCACGACCGCCGCCGACATGCTCCGAGCGTCCCGCGCGGCGACCGGCGATACGATCCTCCTGCACGGCGCGTCGGGCGCGGTCGGCATGGCGGTGTTGCAACTTGCACTGCTGCGCGGCATCACCGTGATCGGTACGGCGAGCCCGCGCAGTTTCGAGCGCGTCGTCGAATTCGGTGGTCTCCCAGTCGAATACGGGCCGGGGCTGGCCGATCGAGTCCGCGCGCTGGCCCCGAATGGCGTCGACGCCGCCCTCGACGCCGCGGGTACCGACGAGGCCATCGATACGTCGGAGGATCTGGTCGCCGACCGTTCACGCATCGTCACCATCGTGGCGCGCGACCGCGCCAAGCGAGACGGATTCGTCGCTCTCGGCGGCACGCAGCCCGAGAGTGCCGCCTACCGCGATTCGGTTCGGGCGGAGTTGATCGCACACGCCGCGGCGGGCGACCTGGTGGTTCCGGTCGCCCACACCTTCCATCTGTCACAGGCGCGCGCGGCGCTCGAACTCGTCTCCGGCGGGCACGCGGGCGGCAAAGTCGCACTTCTTGTGTGAGTGTGCAGGTGTGGCACAGTGAGAGACGTGTTGTTGCCCTATCTTGTCCCCGCCGCCCCCGATGACCCCGCCGCGGTGACTGTCGGCGACGACGTGGCATCGCGCGAAGACCTCGTCGGCGCGGCAACCGCTGTCGCAGAACGGATTCGCGGAGCACGCACCCTGGCTGTGCTCGCCCATCCGACGATTGACACCGTCCTCGCCGTCGTCGGCGGCCTCATCGCGGGGGTTCCGATCGTTCCCGTGCCGCCGGATTCCGGTCCTCGCGAACTCGAGCACATTCTGACCGACTCGGGTGCACAGGCGTGGCTCGGCGCCGCCCCCGATTCGACGTCACTGCCGGTGATCCCGATCCGACGTTTCGCCCGCTCGTGGCATTCGCATCCCGAACCGCCCGGCGAGTCGACCGCGCTGATCCTCTACACCTCGGGCACGACAGGACTCCCGAAGGGAGTGCCGATCACACGCCGCGCGATCGCCGCGGGACTCGACGCGCTGGCCGATGCCTGGGCGTGGACCGCAGACGACACCCTCGCTCACGGCTTACCACTGTTTCACGTCCACGGGCTGATCCTCGGCTTCTTGGGCCCACTTCGCCGCGGCGGCAGGCTGATTCACACCGTCAAGCCCACCCCCGCCGGATACGCCGCCGCGGCCGCTGCGGGCGCGTCGATGTTCTTTGGCGTGCCGACGGTCTGGACACGTATCGGCGCCGATCCTGCTGCAGCGCAGTCGCTTTCTTCCGCACGGCTACTCGTGTCGGGAAGTGCCCCACTGCCCGTCCCGGTGTTCGACAGGATTCGCGAGCTGACCGGACACGAGATCGTCGAACGCTACGGCATGACCGAGACCATGATCACCGTGTCGACCCGATTCGACGGCGAGCGCAAACCGGGCTGGGTGGGAATGCCGGTGCGCGGCGTCGAAACACGGCTGCGCAGCAGCGAGATCGATTCCGGTGCAACAGATCTGCCGCACGATGGCGAATCCGTCGGCGA
>NZ_LZMO01000182.1:0-1641 GCF_001665715.1 Gordonia sp. 852002-10350_SCH5691597 | reverse complement strand
TGGGGTGGCTGATGTGTTCGGGGTGTCGGTGTCGGTGCGTGATGTGTTTGATGCGCCCACCGTCGAAGAACTCGCCGATCTCGTGACCACTCGGGATCGCGGTCTCGCGCCGATCGAGGCCGTGTCGCCACGGCCGTCGGAGATCCCGTTGTCGTTCGCGCAGTCGCGGATGTGGTTCATCAACCAGTTCGAACCCGGAACCGCCACCTACAACATCCCGGCGCTCCTGCGACTTCGCGGGAAGCTCGATCTCGTCGCGCTGCGCCGCGCTGTGGAAGATGTGGTCGCTCGTCACGAGGTGTTGCGGACGACGTTCCCCGCGGTTGACGGAACCCCGGTGCAGGTGATCCACCCGGCGCACCGCGTCGCGGCCGAACTCGACTGGGCCGTCGTCTCGGACGAACAGGCGCTCGCCGACGCCGTGAGCACCGGATTCAATGTCACCGAATCATTGCCGCTGAGGGTGCGCGTGGCACCGGTGGGACCCGACGAGCACATCGTTGCCCTCGTCGCCCATCACATCGCGGCGGACGGTGAGTCGATGCGTCCGCTCGTGGCTGATCTGGTCACGGCGTATCTCGCACGTTCGGCGGACGCGGCGCCCGAATTCGTCCCGCTGGCAGTGCAATTCGCTGACTACTCGATCTGGCAGCACCAGGTCCTCGGCGATCCCGCAGATCCCGAGTCGGTGGTCGGGCGACAGCTCGCGCACTGGGTCGCGGAGCTCGCAGGCCTCCCCGACGTCATCGATCTGCCGACGGACCGTCCACGCCCGCGCATCGCCACTCATCGCGGTGCTCGCATGCAGGTGGCCATTCCCGCGGAGATCGCGGATCGAATCGCTGCGACAGCGGCCGAACGTGGCGTCACCTCGTTCATGGTTGTCCACGCCGCGCTGTCGGTACTGCTCGCGCGCCTGTCGGGAAGCGCCGACATCGCCGTCGCGACGCCGGTTGCCGGGCGCGGACACGCAGTGCTCGATCCGCTCGTCGGGATGTTCGTCAACACTCTCATCCTGCGCAGCGAGGTCGACCTCGCCGAGTCGTTCGTCGATCTGCTCGACCGGATTCGGGTGACTGACCTCGATGCCTTCACTCACGCGGACGTTCCGTTCGAGACCATCGTCGACGCGCTGGATCCGGTGCGCTCCGAGGCATTCGCGCCGCTGGCTCAGGTCATGCTCTCGATGGAGGCGGGCGCGGTCGAAGACCCCACGGTTCGTGTCGACGAGCTCGAGGTCGAGCCGGTCGAGGTCCCAAGTGTCCCAGCGCAACTCGACCTCGCGCTCACGGTGACGACCGCGCCGTCGGGCGATGACTGGCAGTGCTCGATCGTCTATGCCACCGACCTGTTCGACGACGGGACCATCTCGACGTTCGCCGACCGCTACCTCGCGTTGTTGGCCGGTCTGACGTCGGCCCCGGCAGACGCTGTCGGCGACACGACGTTGATCTCGCCTGCCGAAACGGCTGCCGTCCTGTCTGCCGCGACCGGGCCGACCACGGAGCCGATCGTCGAGACGGTTGCTGATGCTGTTGCGGCGCAGGTGGTTCGGTCGCCGGGGGCGCCTGCGTTGTGGTGTGAGGGTCGGGTGGTGTCGTATGCGGAGTTTGGTGCGCGGGTGGCGGTGTTGGCGCGTGA
>NZ_LZMO01000181.1:0-27141 GCF_001665715.1 Gordonia sp. 852002-10350_SCH5691597 | reverse complement strand
GACGGCTCTCGCTCCGCGTCGGCGCACTCACGTCAGTCTCGGCGATTTCGAGGTCTTGTGGACTCGGCGCGGCGATGTCGCACGCCGGTTCAGCACGGCCGCCTTGTCGGTGCCGGGCGTCGAACACGCGACCACGGTGGTCGGGCGGCGTCGTGCCAAGGTCCTCGTGACCACCGATTCCGAGGTCGATGAGTCGGCGCTACGCAGCACTCTCGAGAGCGTTGCGTCGTCGTTGGAGAATTCGGTGCGCGTCAAGCTCAAGGTGGTCACTCGACACAAGAAGGAGGCATCGCGATGAACCGCGGACCCGCGTCATTTCACCGGATCACGGCAGGACTGATCGGTCTGATCTGCCTCGTCGTCGGCGTGGGCGCCGTCCTGTGGAAACTCAACGTGCCCAAGGTTCGTGAGTGGGCCGATCACCTCGATTCTGGCTGGCCTGCCCGCCTCGACGGAACCGACTGGTGGACGGTGGTGCTGTTCGGAATCGTGATCATCGGTCTGATTTGGGGATGGTCACTGATCTCGACGGCCATTCGCCCGAGCAAGGTCGACGACCTCGAACTCGCGGGCAGCAACGACGACGGCGAACTGATCGTCGCGCCCAAGCTGATCGCGAACGCAGTCGCCGCCGACCTCGCGGGACACACGATGTTCGACGACGTCTCGGCGAAGGCCCTCGACGACAGAGGCCGCAAACTCATCAGGGTCACCGTGACCGCACCGCCGACCTACTCTTACGACGACGTCGCCGCTGTGCTCGGACCCGAGATAGAGCTGATCCGGGCTGCGGTGGACGGTTCCGACGTCCACGTCCAGGGCCTCGTCCACTTTGAAACCCCCACGGGCTGACGGGGTCTCGCCTGATGCAACGGATGTCGGCCGCGGATGTGGTGCCGTATTGGATGGCGCCGATCATCCCCAACGATCAGTTCGTGGTCTACCTCTTCGCCCACGACCGTCCGGGCGACGCCGCGCAGCTAGCAGCGTGGATCGCGACGCGGGCGGCGGCGGTCGCGGACCTGAGGTTGCGCGTCCTCGACATTCCGTTCACGCTCGATAGGCCCTACTGGGTACACGCCGATATTCTGCCGCGCCAGTTTGTCGTCGTCGACGCCGCGCTCACCTGGGAGGACTGTCTGGCGACTCTGGCGGACCGGATGGCCGAGCAGCTCGATTCGACTGAGATGGCCTGGCGGGTACATCTTTTCGCTCACGTGTCGGGAGTTCCGGGCACGGGGGCGTCCGGCGACGAGGTTCCGAACGATTCGGCCGACGATCGTGGCGGCGTCGTCGTGGCCCTGCAGTTCTCGCACGCACTCGGGGACGGTCGACGCACTGCGGCGATCGCCCGCGAACTCTTCGGACAAGTGACCCCGTTACCCGCCACCTCCGCGTATCCGATACGCGCACTTCCGGATTCGGCTCTACGGGTCGCGGGAGCGGTGGTCGGGGCGGCGCGCCTGCCCGCGCAGTTCGCTTCGATGATCGCTCGCGGATTCGTTGCCTGGCAACGGTATCGGGCTTCTCCTCCACAGCAGAGCGGCGGTGTGCCGCTCTCACGCCTGAATCGCGCACCGGGAGCGGGTCGAACCCTGCGCACGCTCACCGTGGAGCGCGAGGCTCTTCGTATCGGTGACCTCGGTGTCACAGTCGGTGCGCTGGTGGCGATTTCGCTGGCACTGCCGACGTTCCTCGCCGATCCCGAGGGCGGTGTCGTCGTCGAGCTCACCGTCGCACGGTCACCGAAGAAGTCGGTGCGCAACAACTTTCGTAACGTCGGCGTCGACCTCCACGTCGACGAGCCGGATCTCGCGCAGCGGGCTCGTCTGATCGCCGCCGAGATCGACACCGCCCGTCGCGCCGACGACGATCCGGCGCGCGTCGCATCGCGTGCGGCAACCGCCGCGACTCCTGCGGCGTTGACCCGGTGGGGCATCGGCCACTTCGACCCGACGGTGGTTCCCGAGCGCATCACCGGGGTCACCGTTGTGTCGTCGGTGAATCGGGGTACGGGCGACCTCGCGCTCGACGGCAGACCGGTCCTCGCGACAACGGGCTTTCCCGCGCTGTCTCCCGTGCAAGGCCTGACGCACGGCGTGCACGGAATCGCCGATCGAGTCACCATCTCGGTGACGACGTCGCCGGAAATCGCTCCCGACGTCGACGACTACGTGACGTTGTTGTCCGAAGCGATCGACCAGGTCGGGACCCTCCGACCCCGCGGCGTCAGAGCTGGTCGTGTGGCGCCCGTGATGGATCGTGGCCGCTCGGAAGAGAATTCCGTGGGCCACGTGTGAGCCGCTTCGGCAGCCGGTCGGCGAGTCCGCCGAGCGGTGCAACAGTCTGGTTGAGGAGGTCGACGGTCTCGGCGAGTTCGTGAACGGTGTCTTGCATCGCGATGAGATTCGGGGCGAGTGTCGCGATGACCTCGGTCAGTTCAGTGATGCGATCAAGCGTGCCGCCGGGAGTGATTGCGCGCTCGACCGCGCCGTTCTCGCCGACGAGTTGGTCCAGAAGACCCCCGTCGGCCGCAAGCCGGTCGAGAACCCCACCAGGCTCTGTAGCCTTTTCGAGTACGCCGCCGGGAGCAGTGAGTTGGTCGACGATCCCGCCCTCGGACGTCAGGCGTTCGAGGATGCCCTCGTTCTCGGTGAACTGGTCGACGACTCCGCCCTCTCGGGTGAGCCGGTCGAGCGGGCCGTCCTTGGCGGTCAGCCGGACGAGGATGCCGTTCTCGTCGGTGATCTGGTCGAAAATGCCGCCGGGGGCCGTCAACTTCTCGAGGAGTCCGTCCTTGGCGGTGAGGCGGTCGACGACGCCACCGGGAGTGACCAGTCGCTCGAGTGGACCTCCCGGCGCGATCAGCCTGCCCAGCGGGCGGTCGGGTGACATCAAATCGCTCAGCTGAGCCAGCAGCGCGAGCGGGGCGCGCGCACCGCCGAGTTCGGCGCTGGAGACCCCGATGGCCTGCCCGATCTCGTGCTGCACACTCGTCGCAGTCACTCGCGCGATGGTGACCGCCGATTCCGCGGCTGTCAGTGCCACACCTGCTATCGCGAACCCCAGGCGGAACGGTAGGTCGACGGCCGAGCGGAGGTCCACAGGCACGATGTCGAAATCGGTGTCACGTTCTTCGACCACCACGACACCCTAGCCTTTCGCCGACGCCTGATCGCCCGCTTTGGCTGCTGCCTTCGCGGCCTTTTTGAAGTCCCGAACCTTCTGCAGTGAGTCGGGGTCGGTTACGTCCGCAACCGACCGAAAACCCTTCTTGCCGTAGTCGCCGACGACCGTGGTCCAGCCGCGCGGAGCGACGTCGAGTTGCTTTGCGAGGAGCGCTGTGAAGATCTTCGCCTTCTGATCGCCGAAGCCGGGCAGTGCGCGTATGCGGTCGAACAGTTCCTTGCCGGTGGTGGCTGTCGTCCACAGGCGCGCGGTGTCGCCGTCGTACTCGTCGACGATGACCCGGGCGAGCGACTGCACGCGGCCTGCCATAGAGCGGCCGTAGCGGTGGATGGCCGGCGGTGTGGCGCACAGGTCGGCGAAGGCCTCGGGATCGGCGTCGGCGATCGCTTCGGGATCGAGCGAACCGAACCTGTCACGAATCTTCGCTGGTCCGGCGAAGGCGCGTTCCATCGGAAACTGTTGGTCGAGCAACATGCCGGTGAGCAGCGCGAACGCGTCGGTCGACAGCAGTTCGTCTGCGGCCGGGTCTTGGGCAATCTGCAGTTTTGCCATGGCTCCATCCTAGGGACTCCTACACTGACGCCATGCGCGAAGGGGTAGTCGGTGCAAGCAGGATCGCGATGCGCCGGATGGCGGTGATCGTGGGTGCGGCAATCCTCGCGATTACGGGACTGACGACCGCCGGCGTCGGCGGCGCGCAGGCGATTCCGGAATACAGCAACCCCAACTTCGTGACCTCGCTGAGGTGCGACAGCGCCAATCCGTGGCCCTTGGGGCCGTTGCGCATCCACGTCGATGTCTTCAACGGCATCCGTTTCCCGTCGGACGGTCTGCCACCTCCGGCGATCGAGCTGATCGGCACCGATCGTGGCAAGCCGGGGCTCGTCGAGTACTCGATGGACGTCACGGTCACGTGGCGCAACCTGGCGACGGGTCGCACGGGTGTGGTCAGCGCGCCGAGCCGGGCGCGAAACATCTCCTGGCAGATCGACATTCATCCGGGTTCCGGACCGGTGTCGTTCGTCATTCGGCAGAAGATCGGGGCCATCGCGTTCGTACCGATGGTCAACCCGCAGTTCTCGACGTGCCGCGGCACTGCAACCGCCTGAACGCCGGTCTGTCACGATCTGAACTCGATCTCGTCGCGCTGTCACGGTTTCGCCTGTGGTGCGTGCAAAACGCCTTCACGCTGAACAACATTGGGTAACGTGAAAATCACGTCTGGGGCGCTGCGTCCCCGCGAACCGAGCATCGAGGCGAGGTCAGGCAATGTCACAAGCACGTTCTGCCCCTTCATCTGATCAACACACAGCGCGGGTCATCGGCGTCAGCGTCGCAGCTGCCGTCGGCGGATTCCTCTTCGGCTTCGACAGTTCCGTTGTCAACGGCGCAGTCGACTCCATCCAGGACACCTTCGGGCTGGGATCGCTGTTCAAGGGCTTCGCCGTCGCGATCGCACTGCTCGGTTGCGTTGTCGGTGCATGGTTTGCCGGTCGTCTTGCTGACGTCTGGGGTCGCAAACGCGTGATGGTCCTCGGTGCGGTGATGTTCGCCGCGTCGGCCGTCGGAACCGCGTACACCCAAACGGTCTGGGACCTGCTCATCTGGCGCGTGATCGGCGGACTCGGCATCGGCATCGCGTCGGTCATCGCCCCCGCCTACATCGCCGAGATCGCGCCGGCGCGCTATCGCGGCGCGCTTGCATCCATGCAGCAGTTGGCCATCACACTCGGCATTTTCGCAGCGCTGTTGTCGGACAAGCTCTTTCAACAGGCCGCGCCAGGTGGCGACCCCATGAACACGCTGTGGTGGGGACTCGAGGCCTGGCGGTGGATGTTCCTGGTCGGCGTCATTCCCGCAGTCGTGTACGGCATCCTCGCGCTGCTGATCCCGGAGTCTCCTCGGTATCTCGTCGGGCACAACCGCGACGAGGAGGCCGCCCGCATCCTGCAGGAGGTCACCGGAGAGCAGCATCCGCTCGATCGTGTCAAAGAGATCAAACTGACCGTCAAGCGTGAATCGTCGGCCAAGCTGTCGGATCTGCGCGGGCCGTCGTTCGGTCTGCATCCGCTTGTCTGGGTGGGTATCTGGCTGGCGATCTTCCAGCAGTTCGTCGGTATCAACGCCATCTTCTACTATTCGACGAGCCTGTGGACGTCTGTCGGATTCAGTACCGACTCCGCGTTCACCACGTCGGTCATCACGTCGGCGATCAACGTGGTGATGACGTTCGTGGCGATTCTGTTCGTCGATCGGATCGGTCGGCGGGTGCTGCTGCTCTGGGGCTCGGTCGGCATGTTCATCGGACTCGTCATGGCGTGCGTAGCCTTCACGCAGTCGCACTACAAGGAGACCGGCTCCGTCGGCGATACGCAGTGCACACCGGGGAACACCAACTCCGATTGCCTGACGCTCAACGGACATTGGGGCGTGGTCGCGTTGATCGGAGCCAACCTCTTCGTGATCGCGTTCGCTGCCACCTGGGGTCCGGTCATGTGGGTCATGCTCAGCGAGATGTTCCCCAACCGAATCCGCGGAGTCGCGCTCGGTGTGTGTACCGCGTTCAACTGGCTGGCGAACTTCACCATCTCGATGCTCTTCCCGCAGGCCAGCTCGAGTCTCGGACTCGGATGGGTCTACGGCTTCTTCGCTTTCTGTGCCGCGGCGTCGTACTTCTTCGTCAAGGCGAAGGTGCGCGAAACCAAGGGTCTCGAACTAGAGGAAATGGATGCCGTTGCGGCAGATGACCTCTCGCGCTTCGAGGCGACGAAGCGGGCGAAATCGAGTTAGGCCTGAACTCAGTCGATCTCGCCGACCGTGTCGGCTGATGCCGCGACGTCGACTGCGTCGGTGAGCAGATACTGCGCCGCGAAGTAGCTTGCGAGAACCCAGACTTCACCGATGCGTCGCGCGGTGGCACCCGAGATCAGGTGTCGGCGGTTGAGGATCGTGAAATCTGATGCGAGGAACAACAGCCCGCCGATGCGAGCAGATGGCTGCGGGGAGTGGACGGCGCCCGCCAGCGTCGACATCGCCGCCAACGAGGTGCCGTACGGGGAGAGCACGAGCAGCGGACGAGGTCGGTTGGCGGCCAGGACCGCGGCCGACTCACCAAGAGCCACCATCCTCGGCGCGAACGCCTGGACTGTCGGTCGGGCACCGCGGCGCCAGAACAACGTGGAGTAGCACAGCTGCGCAACACCGAAAAGCGCTGCGCCCGTGGCGAGTCGACGATCCTTTGTCATGCGATCAGCTTCGGTGTCAGTTGGCGTGAACTCTTCGAGAAGCATCGCGCGGTCGCCTGCTGCCGAGAACGCTATGGCACCGGCGAGCAGCGCATCGTCGATGCCCAGACCGGAGTAGTGGTGCTGTCGACGCAGTAGTGCTCGTCCTGCGAGCAGGGCGAGCGGAATCGGCTTGGTGAGTGCGGCGGCGCGTCGTGTTCCGAATGCGCCCGCGGCGCTCGCGACAGCCGATGAGAGTGCGTAGGCGAGGGGAAAGCCTACCGACGCCGCTCGGTGTCGAAATCCTCCCGACGCGGCTCGCCGTCGAGGACCCATCAGCGCATGACGGTGGCGATGAACGAACGGATGTCGTTGTCGGCCATCTTGTTTGCGCCGTCAGCGGACAGAGTCAGATACGGGCGCGGGGTGACTTGTCTGTCGGCCATCCGGGCGTCGTTGATGTAGTTCAGCGTCAGCGGCACGATCACGGACGGATCGACGAGCCCCTGCGTCATCATCACCGGTCGGGTGAAGCCACGAACCGGCAACACCGATGCCGCCTCGAGAACACCTGCGAGCTCTCGATTGCCCGAGAGTGGTTTGGAGAACAGCGATCCCAGCGACACACCGTCGACCTCGCGGGTCAGATCGGCGACGCACAGTTGCGCCGCACGGTTCAACCAGCTTCTGCCGCTCTCGGTGAGGTAGTCGACCACATCCACTGACGGGCGCGCGCTGCTGATGGCGCTGAGAGTGTAGAGGGCGTCGGCGGTCAACCCGGCGGGCAGGTTGACGGTGCCGGGGCCGAGTTTCGTGAGCAGCGACGAGAACTGTGCCGGGATCGACGACGCGGCGGCGCCGCGGAAGTCCAGGTTCGGACCGCCGAGTGTCGGCCCGATCCGAGCGAGTGTGACCGCAGCTGCGGCACCTTGTCCCTGACCGACGACGGCCCACCGACGCGAGACATCGCTGCGCAATGATTGGGTGGCACGCACCGCGTCGACGATGTTGCGCGCCGTCGCATCGGTGTCGAAATACTGTGGTGTTCCGGCGGTTCCGAGTCCCGCGTAGTCGGTGCTCACCACCGCGTAGCCACGTGACAGCCACGTCCGTGCTTGATCGAGATCAGCGACAGCCGGCCGCACCGACGGAGCGCACCCGTCTGCCAGGCCCCGGGAACCGTGCGCCCAGGCGATGACCGGGAATCCGCCTGCGGGAACGGATCCGAAGGGTGTCAGCAGCACGCCGCTCGATCGTTGCGGCTTGTGATCTGCCCCGGTGGTCGCGTAGGTGAACACCGTGCCGCTCGCCGCGCCGGGCACCAGATCCGATCGGGTGATCGGCCGCCGCGAGTACACCGCGCCTGCCGACGCCCCGCTTGTCGTGACCGCATCGACAGTCGTTGTGGTGTCGGAAAACTTGGTGGGGTCGGAAGTCTTGGCGGGGTCCGAGGAGGACTGCGCGCTCGGCTCACCGGCCGACGCTGGTGGGGCCGCCGACGCCAGGGCAGGTGCTGCCGCGAGGCCTACGCAGGCGATGGCTGCGCACGTCGCCACACGCAGCGATCTGCCCGATGCCGATCTGTCTGATACCGATCTGTCACATGCGATATCCCCTGCCTGCCTCCGCGGTCTCCGGCGGCGAGATGACGTCGTCACTTGGCGTTCACCACGCCGATCGCAGGCAGGAAGAAGCATGAGCGGCCCGCGTTGTTCGACGTCCCGTAGATGGCGGCCAGAATGGTGCCGCTACCGGTCTTCACCGGAGCGAGGCGCACACCGGACAGCAACGGAAGCAGAATCTTCGCGCGTGGATCCGTCACCGGGGCAAGCTTTTCGAAACCACCCTGCAGTGTCGAGGTGTTGAACCACGCAACCTGCATCTGGCCGTCATCGGCGGTGCCGGTACCGACAGCGGCCGGGACGAAAGCGAAAGCCGTCTCACCCTTGCCCACGAGATTCAGCTTCTCCGGCAAGGTGATGCCGGGGATGAGCTTCAGAAGCGGTGCCAGGGGTTCGACAACCTTCATCGGCTCCTCCTTGGCGGGCCACGGCCCCGGCGCTGCACCGGCAGCGCCTGTCACGATCCCGAGCGGGTTGTCGTCGGTAGGCGCTGCGCAGAATGGTGCGATGGCGGGCGAGAACGGTTGGATGCCGAGCGTTTTGAGTGCTGACTCGACGTCGGAACCGGCGACGGGATGGGGTGCGCCGCCGGTGGCACTCACGTCGCGCGACGCCGAAGCGCCACCGAGTGCAACGGAGAGGGTGTTGAGTTTGCTCTCGATGTCGGCGGTGGAAAGCTGCCCCAACGAGGACTTCACGGCCTCAGCGGCCTTCAATGCCAACTGGTCGACGCCTGCGGCCTTGAGTACTTTGACTGCTTCGGCGAGCTCGTGGTCGAGCGGGACGCTGCCGAGCGACTGAGGGTCGGGGGCCAGGGTCGTCGGAGCGGTGGGCAGTGCGGGCGCAGCTGATGCCGTCGCCGGTACGACGAGCAGCATCGCGGCGGCCGTGACCGCTCCTGCGACGCCAACGCGGAGTCGACGTCGGTTCTGCTCGCGGTGCCCGGTCGTGGTGCGGTGCCCGGTTGCGGTGTGTAGGGCCGACATCATCATGCTTCTCCTCGACACGACCATCAGCCCACGCACGATACGCGTGGTGCAGATGTGACAGATGTTTCTAGAGTTACAAGAGATCATGGTTGAGGTGGGGTCTGCAAGTCGCGAGTCCGAGCTGTGATGTGCACGCGACCCCGATGCGATCCTCGACGCTGCCCTCGAGCGATGCGACCCGACGGCCAATATCGGGAGCCGCAAACGCTAGAGCAGAAACGGCAGAGCAGAAACGGCAGAGCAGAACCGGCAAAGCAGAAACGGCAGAGCAGAAACGGCAGAGCAGAGACGACAAGGCCGGGGAAGCGTGTGCTGCTTCCCCGGCCTTTGCCGAGAGTGCTACCCGGGTCGGATCAGATGATCGCGAGTCCGATCGTCGGGATGATGGTGCAGCTGAGCACCTTGCCCTTGGTCTTGGTGGTCACGTCGCCGTAGATCGTGGAGATCACGCGTCCCTTGCCGGTAGAGGCGATCCCGGTGAAGGTGCCCGGTCCGTTGGTCGCGTTGATCAGCGCGTTGCGCTTGAGCTGGAGCTGACCGGTGCGGCCGTTGTCGATGTTGATCCAGCTGACCAGCAGCTGGCGGGCCTGATTGTTGATCGCGGGGCCGGTGCCGAGGCTGGTGTAGACGTAGCCGGCCTGTCCACGCTTGGGGCCTGGAGCCGGCGCCTTCTGCGGACCCGCCGTCACGAGTGCTCGACCGAGGGAGTTGCCGCCGCCGGGCATGCAGCCGAAGCCGAGCGTCGGGTAGAGGAACTCCTGAATCTTCGGTGCGTTCGGGCCCTGCGGGATCTCCGGGTCGCCTGGCTTTGCGGCCTCGATCCGGGCGACCTGCTTGCGGCCGGGTTCGCCGAGGAAGTCGGTGATCTTCTGCCAGGTGGCGGCGACCTGTGGGGGGAGCCCGGGCTGGTCGGCCATCGCTCGCGCCTGCTGCAACAGCTGGGCGTTCACCTTGCCGTCCGGTCCGGGGGTGGTGACCGAGCCGATGATCGCGGGCGCGAAGGCTCCGAGGGAATCCAGCGTGCGCTGGTCGACCTTCGTGGCCTGGGTGGGCGCCGGTGCCGCGTGCGCGAGGCTCGGGGCGGCGAGCGAAGCGGCGACGGCGACCGTTGCTGCGGCCACTGCGATGCGGGCGCGACTGGTCAGTGCTGAGAGACGCACTTGTCGGAGTCCTATCGGTTGTCGGTGTAGTTATCGGGCACTCGGTACTTGTCGAGCACAGGCTAACGGTGCACTCGGGACCCTACCCGGGCGTCCTGTCCGGAAACGCCGGCGCGTCATTCTAAGCCCCGGCGATGGGGCGGTGTCCAGGGGAGCCTAACGCCGCAAGCACCCCGGTTTTGGTGCAGGTGATGCAATTGTTACGAATGTTACGTACGGACATGCACTGTCTGCTGGTCTGCGGAACGTGTGCGATGCACCTGGTTAGATCGACAGGAGTTCGATCAACGTCGGTCTTCTCGGTGGTGTGTCTTTCTTCAATGCTGTCGCCCGAGTTCTATGTGTCGGACGGCGTCGATCTCGCATGCGAAGAGCACCACGAGATGTGGATCGCCCGGAGATGAGGAGCGCTGGTGACAGACCGGACCGCAGTGAGACGCCCCCGCTGGGAGCGGAGTACGCGCAGAGGGTTGGTACGCACCGGGGCGGTGGCCGCAGCGGTTGTCGCGGTCGGAGCGTCGATGCTGACCGCGTGTGGCGACGATCCGTCGTCGAATTCTCAGGTCACGCTGTTGACCCACGATTCGTTCGATCTCCCGCAGTCGGTCTTCGACGAGTTCAAGAAGGAGACCGGCCAGACGCTGAAGGTCGTCAAGAGCGGCGACGCGGGCCAGCTGGCGTCGACGGTGTCTCTCACGCCGGGTTCGCCGAAAGGTGACGCGGTGTACGGGATCGACAACACGTTCGCGACCCGACCCATTCAGGCCGGGGCGCTCGAGTCGTACGCATCGCCCGCTCTGGCCGACGGCGCCGATCGATACGCGGTGCCCGACTCGAACAACGAGCTGACGGCAGTCGACCGTGGCGACGTCTGTCTCAACATCGACGACGAGTGGTATCGACGCGAGGGCCAGACCCCGCCGAAGAGTCTGCGCGACCTGACCGATCCCACCTACGCCAAGCAGGCCGCGCTGATCGACCCCGGCACGTCGTCGCCGGGTATGGCATATCTGCTCAGCACTGTCGGAGTATTCGGGAACAACTGGCAGGACTACTGGAAGCAGGTGTCCGCGGCGGGCGCGACGATCGTGTCGGGTTGGGAGATCGCGTACAACCAGCTCTTCACTGCCGGAGAAGGCAAGGGTGACAAGCCGATAGTGCTGTCGTACGCCTCGTCGCCTGCTGCGACGCCGGGGACGAGTGCACTACTGGCCAGTTGCTTTCGGCAGGTCGAGTACGTCGGCGTGCTCAAGGGTGCTCCCAATGCGGCCGGTGCCCGCAAACTGGTCGACTTCATGCTGAGTCCCACTGTGCAGAAGGCGCTTCCGGCGTCGATGTACGTGTACCCGGTGCAGAAGAACACGCCGTTGCCCGACGGCTGGGCGCAACGTGCACCGATCCCACAGTCGACGGTGAATCTCCCGCCCGCATACATTGCGCAGAATCGGGAGACGTGGCTTCAGCAATGGCGCAGCGCAGTCGGTCGCTGAACAGCAACCGCCTCGGAGGCTGGCTGCTCGCTGCCGTTCCCGTGGTGTTCCTCGGGGTGCTCTTCGTGTGGCCGGTTGCCGCGCTCGTGTGGCGCGCGATCTCCCAGAACGGTGACGCCGCAACAGGATCAGCATCGCTGGGGGAGTTGTTCACGCGAACACACGCGGCTCACCTGCTGGGGGTGACACTCGCCCAGGCGGCCGCGTCGACGGCGCTGGCGCTGATGGTTGCCGCACCCATCGTCTGGTTGTCGTCGAGGCTGCGGGGAGCGTCGGCGATGATTCTGAGCGTCGTCGTGACGGTGCCGTTCGTCTTGCCGACGGTGGTGGTCGGTGTCGCGTTCCGAGCGGTGTTCGACGGCCCACTCGCCTTCGCGCACATCGGTTCCGGATGGTGGGCGGTGCTGGCCGCGCACGCTTTTCTCAACGTCGCGGTGGTGGTCAGGGTTGTCGGCGCGGCGTGGCGCGGACTCGACACCCGTGCTCTCGACGCCGCACGCACGTTGGGCGCCGGGCGGTTTCGTGCGTGGCGGACGGTGATCGCCCCCGCGCTCCTGCCCGCGGTCGGCGCCGCTGCCACGTTGATCTTCCTGTTCTGCTCGACCAGTTTCGGCGTGATCATCATCCTGGGTGGCGGCACGCTACGCACACTGGAAACCGAGATCTACCAACAGGCCATCGGCTACTTCCGGATTCCGGAGGCGGTGGCGTTGTCGCTGCTGCAGATCGTCGTCGTGGTCGTCGCACTGTTGCTCACCCGCCTCGTTACGGCACGGTCGCGAAGTTCCGCCACGAGCACGCGCGCGCCTCGGCGTCGTCGACTCCGGGGGTGGGCGCGGGTGTCGGCGACGCTCGCGTGGGCCTGGACGATCGTGGTCCTGGTCGTTCCGATCGTGGTGCTCGCGGTGCGGTCGGTTCGCCCCGGTCGTGACGGCGCGTGGACTCTTGTCGGCTATCGCGCGCTGGCGGAGCCGGTGAACGGTGTGACACCACTTGCGACGCTGCGGTATTCGTTTCTCTCCGCCTTGCTGGCGATGCTGATCGCGCTGGTCGTCGGTGTCATGGCCGCGATCGCACTGCACACCGCACGAGGCGCTGCGCGGACGGTTGGCGCGGTCCTGGCGCTCATCCCGCTCGGGATCAGTGCTGTCACACTCGGTTTCGGTTATCTCATTGTGCTGTCGGAGCTTCCCGCACGAACGGCGTCCTCGCCGTTGATCATTCCGTGTGTTCAGGCGCTGATCGCGATACCGGTCGTGATCGGGATTCTCGTGCCCGCGCTCGACGCGGTTCCCGACCGTGCACGCGCTGCTGCTGCGACGCTCGGGGCGGGCCCGCTGCGCGTGCTGCGCACCATTGACCTTCCCGCGATCGGCAGGTCGCTGGCCGCCGCAGCAGGATTCGCATTCGTGATGGCGCTCGGCGAATTCGGTGCGACGAGTTTTCTGGCGCGCGCCGACACCACGACGCTGCCGGTGTTGATCGGGTCCGCGCTGAACCGTCCCGGCGCAACACAATTGGCGACGGCGATGGCGGCGTCGATGCTGCTCGTCGTGGCGACCGCCGTGGCGATGCTCGCCGTCGAAGTGCTCAGGCCTCGGTCGAGGGCGGTGCTGTGAAGCTCGAACTCGAGGGCGTGCGCATCTCCTACGGTGCGCACACGGTGATCGACGATCTTGACTGGAGCGTCGGGGCGCACGGTCTCGTGACCGCGCTGCTCGGTCCGTCGGGGTGTGGAAAGTCGACGCTGATCCGCGCCATCGCAGGTCTCGAAGAGGTCGAGCGGGGAAGTATCCGCCTCGACGGAGACGATGTGGTCCGAGTGCCGCCGCACCGCAGGGACTTCGGTGTTGTCTTTCAGGACGGTCAACTGTTCGGCGGCAGAAGCGTCGGTGCCAACGTCGCCTACGGACTCAAGGCCAGGCACATGGGCAGGTCACAGATCGCCGAACGGGTTGCCGAGATGCTCGAACTCGTACAGTTGCCCGGATTTGAGCGGCGTTCGGTCGACGAACTGTCGGGCGGGCAGGCGCAACGCGTCGCGTTGGCGCGTGCGCTCGCGCCGCACCCCCGACTGCTGCTGCTCGACGAACCGCTCGCCGCACTCGATCGCAGACTGCGCGACGAGCTGGCCGTCGACATCGGTCGCGCCGTGCGGGCGACCGCGACACCCGCGATCCTGGTCACCCACGATCACACCGAGGCGGCGCTGGTTGCCGACGCGATCTCGGTGATGAGGTCGGGCGACATCGTGCAGACGGATCCACCTGCGCGGCTGTGGCAGAGACCGGTCGATACGTGGACTGCACAGTTCCTCGGATGCACGACGGTGGTGCAGGCGCGACGAACCGACGGTGTGATCAGCACGTCGTTGGGCGTCGTCGACCCGGAATCCCTGCGGATCGACAATGACTGGGAATCAGGCGAACTCGGACTCCGCGCGGAGTCGCTCGCCGCGGTAGCAATTGCGCGCGACCGGACTCTCGACGCGGATGCGGTTCGTGGCGAGGTGGTCGTGGTGGCCGATCTTCCTGCAGGCCAGCGGATTCGGGTGTCGACATCGGTGGGTGACGTCGATGCGGTGTCGCCGGACGGTGTGCGCGTGGGGGATTCCGTCGCGCTGCGGTTGCGTCCCGAACACGTGGCGGTGATCGGCAGGTGAGCACGAGGACCGTCGTCGCGGGTGCCATCACCACCTCCGATGGCCGACTTCTGTTGGCGCAGCGCAGTTATCCGCCACAGGTTGCCGGTCTGTGGGAGCTTCCGGGTGGCAAGGTCGAAGACGGCGAAGACCTGGCGACCGCGTTGCGTCGTGAACTGCGCGAAGAACTCGAGGTCGACGTCGAGGTGGGTGCACGCCTCGCCGACTCCGTCGAACTCTCGCACGACCTGACGCTCGTCGCGCTGTGGGCGCGGATCGTCGACGGTGCGCCGAGGGCGGTCGAACACTCCCGACTGCTGTGGGTGAGCGCCGACGAACTCGACGATATGGCTGCGGTGGGCCGGCTGGTGCCCGCCGATACCGCATGGCTGCCCGAACTCCGAAAGGTTCTGCGCCGAGCGCGATGACAGGGCAAGCGTCAACTCGTTACATCACGAATCGGTAATCGAACCTGCACTCAGACGACACTCGGTTTACTGTCGTACACCGAACACCGGGGGTGGCGATCCGCACATCCCGTCGTACCAGGGGAGCACGCGACATCGCTGTGGCTGTCGAATCGAAAGTGGGAGTCGGAGTGGGCAATCGAGGGGGAGAAACGCCGTATCGGCGTACGGTTCGGTCGCGTGGCGGCCGGTGGCGATCGATGGCGACCATCATTTGCGTTGTGGCGCTCGCGGTCGCCGGGATGTTGGGAACGAGCGCGGTGTTCGACGCCGGTCGCGCCGCGGCGGCACCGCTCGGGTCGTCGGGCTCAGCCGATAGCGGTTCGGCGGGATCGTCGGGTGGCAGCGACCCCTTCTACACACCGCCGACGGGCGCGCTTCCCGCGCCAGGCACACTGCTTCGGACACAGTCCATGTCGACGTTCATCACCGTGCCCAATCGGGCCGGGAAGATCCCGGCGTCGGCGACGAAGATCTTGTATGTGTCGACGAATGCTCTCGGCAAGAAGGTCGCGGTCAGCGGCTACTATCTGCAACCGTCGCGGCCGTGGGCCGGACCGGGCACGCGTCCCCTCGTCTCCTACGGGCCCGGTGCACACGGCATGGGCGACCAGTGTGCGCCTTCACGTTTGGTCTCCTCGCCGAACGTGGCGTCACCCGGCGGACCGATGGCCGAGATCGAAGCACTGATCACCTACAACCTGCTCGCGCGCGGCTACGGCGTGGTGAGCACCGACTACATCGGACTGGGGACACCCGGCGATCACACCTTCGCGATGCGCGTCGACCAGGGCAACGCCGTGATCGATGCCGCACGCGCCGCGTTGCACCTGCCCGGCGTGAATCCGGCCACCAAGGTCGCGCTCGCCGGTTATTCGCAGGGCGGCGCCGCGACGGCCGCTGCAGCGGAACTGATTGACTCCTACGCCCCCGACCTGGCCAACCATGTTGTCGGAATCTATGCGGGCGGTGCTCCGACCGATCTGCGCAGTCTGCTCGATCACCTCGACGGTCAGCGCCTCGGCGGAGCGATCGGGTGGGCCATCGACGGGGCGATGGCGCTGTATCCCGATATGGCACAACAGATTCCTCCGCTGCTCAACGCCGAGGGCAAGCGCGTGACGAATCTTGTTCGCGGACAGTGCATCGTGGCGACGACCCTCATCGGATCGCCGAAGACGAGTACGTGGACGGCCAGCGGCAAGACAATCGGGGAGCTGATCGACTCCACCCCCGCGCTTGCCGCGCGCGTGAATGATCAGAAGGTCGGTATGCGCAAGCCCACCGATATCCCAATCCTGTTGTCCAGCAATCCCGTTGACCCGACGGTCCCCGTCTCGCAAGGTCAGACGCTCTTCGCCGAGTGGTGCGCCGAGAACCCACGATCACTCGAGTATCGGAACATCAGCTTTCCGGTGATCGGAGGAACTGCGTTGGGCCACATCGCGGGTGGAGTCGCCGGATACAACGAGGCCTACGAATGGCTCGCCGACAGATTCGCCGGGAAAGCCGCGGCGAGCGGATGCGTGCGGAAGGCGCCATCGAACGGACTGACGACGGGCTCGGCAGGATCATCCGGATCGTCCTGACGACGATCGTGTCGGTGAAAACTTCCGTGCGAGGTGACTGCGGCGCGGAGTAGGTTCGTCGGCTGTGACGCAACAGCGACGGCAACGGGTCGAGCGGCCTTCGGCCACACGCGACGTGCGTTGGCTGGGTCCCGCGCTGATGCTCCTGGGTGGCACGTCGATGTACCTCGGTGCCGCCATCGCGATCGAGCTCTTCGACGTGGTGTCGCCCGCGGGTGTCGCGTGTTTGCGCATCGCCGGGGCAGGCCTCGTGCTGCTGATCGTGGTGCGTCCCGGCCGTGCCGCGTGGCAGTGGTCGCGGCTGCGCCTCGCGGGCATGTTCGGCCTGATGACGGCCGCGATGAACATCGCGTTCTACCTCGCGCTCGACCACCTGCCACTCGGCACGACGGTCGCACTCGAGTTTCTCGGTCCCATCGCGGTGGCGGCGGCCGGATCACGTACGAGGCGCGATGTCGCGGCGCTGCTCGCCGCGGTGATCGGCGTGGCACTCATCGTCGACGTGCACTGGGCGGGGAGTGTGCTCGGCGTCGTGCTGGCGCTCGTGGCCGCTGCGTGTTGGGCGGGTTACATCGTGCTGGGCCGGCGCGTCGCCGTCCGCGGGGCGGGGATCGAGGACCTGACAACGGGTTTCGTTGTCGCGGCGATCGTGACGTCGCCGCTGGCGCTGACCGTGGGACCGGCCGTGCGAGCCGGCGAGAACGTGTGGTGGCTCATCCTGCTCGCGCTGGGACTCGGGGTGCTCTCGACAGCGGTTCCGTACGCCCTCGATCAGGTCATCCTGCGTTCGGTGGGTCCGGCTCGGTTCGCCGTGCTGCTCGCATTACTGCCGGTCACAGCCGCTGTGGTGGGCTTCATCGCGTTGCGGCAAGTCCCCGCGCTCACCGAGCTGCTCGGAATCCTCGCCGTCGCCGGGGCGATCGGAGTCCAGGCGGGTGGTCGGTCGCGGTGACGATGACGACCCCTCGAAAGAGCACCGCAAAACACGCTCCCACCTGTGTGATCGCGCTCTCATGGTCCGAGCAGATACCCTGTTGAGCGTCGTAGAGTCCACATCCGGTGCCTGAAACCGGATCGCCGACGGCCCGCACATGCCTTCGGGACGTCGAAAAAGATGAAAGAGAGCTCAGTGAGCGCTGTCCCCAACTTCCGCAATGTCGCGATCGTCGCGCACGTCGACCATGGCAAGACCACGCTGGTCGACGCGATGCTCCGCCAGTCCGGAGTGTTCGGTGAGCGTGCCGAGCTCGTCGATCGCGTGATGGACTCCGGAGACCTCGAACGCGAGAAGGGCATCACCATTCTCGCGAAGAACACCGCGGTGCATCGTCGTCAGCCCGACGGCACCGAGGTCGTCATCAACGTGATCGACACCCCCGGCCACGCCGACTTCGGCGGTGAGGTCGAGCGCGGCCTGTCGATGGTCGACGGCGTCGTGCTGCTCGTCGACGCGTCCGAGGGTCCGCTCCCGCAGACCCGCTTCGTGCTGCGCAAGGCGCTCAGCGCATCGCTGCCGGTCATCCTGCTGGTCAACAAGACCGACCGTCCTGACGCGCGCATCTCGGAGGTTGTCTCCGAGACCCACGATCTGCTGCTCGACCTCGCCTCCGACCTCGACGACGAGGCCGCCGCCGCTGCCGAGCAGGTCCTCGACCTCCCGGTCCTGTACGCCTCGGGCCGCGCAGGCATCGCCAGCACGGTGGAGCCCGCGAACGGCGAGGTACCCGAGGGCGAGAACCTCGACCCCTTCTTCGACGTCCTGATGGAGCACGTCCCCGCGCCCAAGGGCGACGCGGACGCTCCGCTGCAGGCGCACGTCACCAACCTCGACGCCTCGCCGTTCCTCGGCCGCCTCGGGCTGGTCCGTATCCACAACGGCACCCTCAAGAAGGGCCAGACCGTCTCCTGGATGCGTGAGATCACCAAGGAGGACGGCACCGCGGAGCCGGTCGTCGAGCGCGCCAAGATCACCGAACTGCTCGCAACCGTCGGCGTGGAGCGCAGTCCGGCGGAGTCGGCGGTCGCAGGCGACATCGTGGCCATCGCGGGTATCCCCGAGATCATGATCGGCGACACCCTCGCCGATGCCGAGAACCCGGTTGCCCTGCCGCGCATCACCGTCGACGAGCCTGCCATCTCGGTCATCATCGGCACCAACACCTCGCCGCTCGCCGGTCGGGTGAAGGGCCACAAGCTCACCGCGCGCATGGTCAAGGATCGCCTCGACAGCGAGCTCATCGGCAACGTGTCGCTGCGCGTCGTCGACATCAATCGGCCCGACGCCTGGGAGGTGCAGGGTCGTGGTGAGCTCGCCCTCGCGATCCTCGTCGAGCAGATGCGACGCGAGAACTTCGAGCTGACCGTCGGCAAGCCGCAGGTGGTCACACGCAAGGTCGACGGCAAGGTGCACGAGCCATTCGAGCACCTGACGATCGACGTCCCCGAGGAGTACCTCGGTGCGGTGACCCAGTTGCTCGCGGCGCGTAAGGGTCGCATGGACCAGATGAACAACCACGGATCCGGTTGGGTCCGCATGGAGTTCCGGGTGCCTTCCCGCGGGCTGATCGGCTTCCGCACCGACTTCCTCACCGAGACGCGCGGCACCGGCATCGCCAACGCCGTGTTCGACGGCTACGACGCCTGGGCGGGCGAGATCCGCGCACGCCACACCGGCTCACTGGTCAGTGACCGTGCGGGTACGGTGACGCCGTTCGCGATGATCCAGCTCGCCGACCGCGGCACGTTCTTCGTCAATCCGGGCGACGACACCTACGAAGGTCACGTCGTCGGTATCAACCCGCGTGCGGAGGATCTCGACATCAATGTGACCCGCGAGAAGAAGCTGACCAACATGCGTCAGTCGTCGGCAGACGTCATGGAGACGCTGGCCAAGCCAATGCATCTCGAGCTCGAGGGTGCGATGGAATTCTGCGCAGCAGACGAGTGTGTCGAGGCGACCCCCGAGGTCGTGCGTGTGCGTAAGGTGCATCTCGATTCGTCCACGCGTGCCCGTGAGCGTTCGCGAGCCAAGACGCGTGATCAGGCGGCCGGCTAGCCGACCTCGTGAGTGTCGGGGTGGTGCTGACGTGAACATGGGGACGTGATGGTGGGGGTGAGTGGGTGACCGGCAGGAGGCCGCCGATGCGGGCGCGAGCGGTTGACCGTTCTCGACGGCGTAGGCACCTCCTGTTGGCGGTGCTGAGCGCTGTTGTGGCCGCGACGATGGCCGGGTGCATGTCCGACCCGCCGCCGCCGGTCCGCGAGACCGAGGCCCCACCGCAGACCCCCGCCGAGTACCCGACGGAGAAGACGATCTACGTCGCCACCGACTCGGTCGGCCAGGGATTCAATCCGCATCTCGCCGCCGATCAGAGCCCCGTCACCACGGCGATCGCCTCGATGACACTGCCGAGTGCGTTCGAACCCGTTCAGACGCCCGACGGTGTTGTCTGGCAGCGCTCCGAGGCGCTGCTCACCTCGGCGGAGGTCACGTCGCAGCAGCCGTTCACGGTCACCTACAAGATCCACACCAATGCGCAGTGGTCCGACGGTCTGCCCGTCACCGGCGACGATTTCAGCTACCTGTGGCAACAGATGTCTCGACAGCCCAACGTCGTCGCGCCCGCGGGGTACCGGTTGATCGACTCCGTGGAGTCGAGCAGCGGTGGCAAGGTGGTGACGGTCAAGTTCGCGCGCGCATACCCGGCATGGCGCGAGATGTTCACCTGGCTGCTTCCCAGTCACGTCCTGAAGGGGGCGCCCGTCGGATTCCAGACCGGTATGGACAGCGGTAAGCCGGTGTCGGCTGGTCCGTTCTCGGTGTTCTCGATCGACACCACCCGCGACGAGGTGCGCCTGATCCGCAACGACCGCTTCTGGGTGAAGCCGTCGATCCTCGACCAGGTGGTGTTGCGCAGAGCGGGTACCGCGTCGCAGATGGTGGAGTCCGTACGTTCGGGCGACTCGTCGCTCGCGACGCTGGCCACCGGGCCCGCCAGTAGCGCAGAACTCGCCGCCGTCCCAGGGATCGCGACGCAGCGCTCGGCGACGTCACGAGCGTTGAGTATCAGCGTCAACGCGCGCACTCCGGTGATGAACTCGGTGGCGGTTCGTCGAGCAATCTTGGGAATGATCGACCCGGCGGTCGTCACCTACGCGGGCGCGGGCGACACCATCGTCACGCCGTACGCGAACACCGTTCTCGCACCGTCGGATCCGGGGTACTTCGCAGTCGACCGCCAGCGCCCGAGCGTCGAGCAGATCGACGAGTTGCTCGGGTCGGCGGGCTACCGGCGTGGAGCGCCGACCCCGACCTCGACGCCGCCCGCCGGTTCGTCGGTTCCCTCGAGTGCACCGGCCACCAGTTCTGTGTCACCTTCGTCGGGAGCCCCGTCGTCCTCGACGGCCCCCGTCTCCCCGTCATCCTCGACGCCACCCGACCCCGCGTCGACCATGTCGCCGGTACCCGACGGTGTCGCCGGTTTCTCCAAAGACGGCCGCGACCTCGCCGTGCGCGTCGGTGCGATCAGCGGTGACGCGCGGTCGACCGCCGCCGCTGCCAACATCGTCGACCAGCTACGCAACGCCGGTGTCCGTGCCGCCGTGGTCTCCCTGCCCAACAACGAGTTGTATGGGGTCGCCCTCACCGAATCGCGTGTCGACATGGCCGTTGGCTGGACGGGCCTCGGCGTGCCGCCTGCCGCGGCACTGGCGTCCCAGGTCGATTGCGATCAGCCCAAGCCGGGTACGGCACCGAGCCTCTCGACGCCGCCGACCCCCACGAGCGATGCCCCCGACCAGCAGCAGCAGACGTCGACCCAGGACGTCTACGCGTCGAATCCCTCGGGAGTCTGCGACAACGTCCTCATCGGCCTCGCGCGCGACGCGTTGTCGTCGGACAACCCGCTTCCGCAGTTGACCGAGGCCGAACCGCTGCTGGCAGCGCAGTCGATTTATCTGCCGCTCTATCAGGACAGCATGATGGTGGGTGTGACGCGCAAGGTGACCCGTGTTCCGCTGTCCGGACCGATCCAGGTCTCGATCTTCGGCACGGCGAGCACATGGAATCTCTCGTGAGCGACCAGCGATCCGATCGTCGACTGCTGCTGCTTCACGCGCATCCCGACGACGAGACGATCATGACCGGGGGCACCATCGCGCGGTACCTCGCCGAGGGCGTCGACGTGCGCATCCTCACGTTCACGCTCGGCGAGGAGGGCGAGGTGATCGGCGACGAATGGGCGCAGTTGGTCGCCGACGGCGGTGCCGATCAACTCGGCGGCTACCGTATCCGCGAGCTGACCGATGCGCTGGCCGCGCTCACTCCGGAGGGTGCAGCGCCGCTGCGTCCGGAGTTCCTCGGCGGTGCGGGGCATTGGCGCGATTCGGGGATGGCCGGTTCGGCGTCGGCGCAGCATCCGCGTGCGCTCGCGCAAGCGCGCTTCGACGACGTCGTGGCAACACTCGCGAACGTCATCGCCGATTTCGACCCGCACGTCCTCGTCACCTACGACATGGCGGGCACCTACGGTCACCCCGACCACAAGATGGTGCACACGGCGTCGATGGCGGCGATCCCACTCGTCGAGGCCCGAACCGGGCGTGAGCTCATCGTCTGGGAGTCGGTCACCGAACACAGTGCGCTGCACGAGGGATTGGCCTCGGCGAGCAGTGTTCCGCAGGGGTGGCGGATGCCCGGGCCGGGGGAGTTGCCCAGCTATCCCGACGACGAGATCGACGCCGCGATCGACGTCAGCGCCGTCTACGACCGCAAGGTCGACGGGCTGCGTGCGCACGCCACGCAAGTGACCGTCGCGCCGTCGGGAACCGAGTACGCGCTCAGCAACAACATCCTGCAACCGATCATGAGCGACGAACACTTCGTGCTGCGGTCGAACCGGGATCGCCTCACGTCTGGGCGCTGTGCTGCGGATCTCTTCTTCTCGGACCACGCGTCTGACGGCTCGTCCGACGGAGTGGCGTGATGCGTGTCGCCGACCGCGTGCTCCTCGGATTCCTGATCCTCGATGGATTCATCGTCGGACTCCTCTCGGTCGGCTTCGTCTATCTGCGCCTCGGAGAGACACCCGTACCGGTCGCTGCGATCGGCGCCGGCCTGCTCAACTGCCTGCTGCTGTGGCTGGCCGCGAAGTACACCGACGGCCCGCTGCGGTACGGCCCCCTGGTGGCGTGGCTGATTGTGCTTGCCGTGGCCGGCATGGGTGGCCCGGGCGGCGACGTGATGCTCGCGCTGCAGGGCAGCATGACGCTCGCGACCTTGCTGCTCGTGATCATCGGACTCGGTGCACCCGTCGCGTTGGTCTGGTCGAGACGCCTGCCCGAGGCCGAGGCCTGACCGGGGTTCCGCGTCCGCTGAGCCTCTCCAGCTGCGTCCGCCGGGGGTAGCGACGGCGGCGATCGTTAGAGTGTTCTGCATGGTGTTGCGCGCGTGGGCGAGTGACCGCCCCGCCCCAGTCGAATCGGTTCGGTCGGCATTGGCCGCTGTGCGAGCCGACCCGGCGTCGGTGACCGACGCCGAGTGGGTGGCCTTGCTCGGCGCCGATGATGACGACCTGCTCGCGTTGTGCGCACTCGCCGACGCCGCCCGCAGGGAGGTCACCGATCCCGACGTCATGACCTTCGTGGTGAACCGAAACTTCGACACCGCGGTTGTCGCGGCCGACGATTCGGCAGTCTCGATCGAGGCGCTCGTCGCTGAGGCGTGGACGCTCGGCGCCACCGAGATCTGCATGCAGGGCGCGATACCAGGCGATGAACGCGGCGACGTCTACCTGCGAATCATCGAAAGAATCCACGCCGCGTCACCCGACATGCACCTGCACGCCTTCCGACCACCCGAGATCCGCGACGGTGCTGCGCGCATGAATCTCGACGTCCCGGAGTTCCTCCGGCTGGCGCGCACCGCGGGACTCGGGTCGGTACCGGGCACCGCGGCACAGATTCTCGACGACGAGGTGCGTGCGGCACTGCACCCCGCAGGAGCGCCACAGCCGGTATCGGAGTGGGTCGACACGATCCGCGCCGCCCATTACGCGGGCCTGTTCTCCACCGCCACTCTGCTGTACGGCCACGTCGAAGAGCCCGAGCATGTGGTCGCACACCTGCGACTGCTCGCGCGCGTCGCCGACGAGACCCACGGCTTTCACGAGTTGATCGTCATGCCGCTGCTGCCCGAGAACGCACCACCTCACCTCGCCGGCGCGGCCACCCACTCGGTCGGTGTTCGTGAGACCCGAGCAGTCCACGCGGTCGCGCGTCTGATGATGCTCGGACACATCGACCACATCCAGGTCGCCTGGACCAAGCTCGATCGCGACGTCGTCCTCGACGTTCTCGCGGGCGGGGCCGACGACATCGGCGGCTTGCTGCTCGACGGCGAGCTCTCGCCGGAATCCGGCCAGGAGGCCGGTCGCACGCTGTCCGTCTACGACATCGCGGAGATCGCTCACGCGGTTGGTCGGCTGCCCCGGCAGCGTCGTACCGACTATGGCGATCCTCCGGAGGGGCGTCGAATCACGTTGCCGCGCAACGAGAATATGCGGGCCTGCGGGTGACTGCCGATCATGTGAGCACGCCTGACCGTCGAGCTGTCGCAGAGCCCGACGTCGACGTCGTGATCGTCGGTGCCGGGTTCGCCGGAATCGGGATGGCCACCAAGCTCGCTCGACGTGGACGCGAGTCGTTTCTCGTTCTCGAGCGTGCCGACGCCGTCGGGGGAACGTGGCGGGACAACACCTATCCGGGTATTGCCTGCGACATTCCGGCGCATCTCTACTCTTTCTCGTTCCGTCCGCCTGCCGATTGGTCGTCGGTGTATCCCAGTGGTGGCGAGATCCGCGAGTATCTCGAACGGACCTTGCTCGACGAGGGATTCGACGACCGACTCCGACTCGGCTGTGAGCTGCTCGACGCCACCTGGAATCCCGTAGCGGCTCGGTGGACGATCACGACGTCCGACGGCGAGATCATCTGCCGTGCATTGGTTCTCGCTGTCGGGCGGTTGTCGGAGCCGAGAGTCCCCGACATCGAGGGACTCGACTCATTCACCGGCGAGGTGGTCCACACCGCCGCCTGGCGTGACGACCTACCGCTCGACGGCGCGCGCATCGGTCTGGTGGGTACCGGTGCGTCGGCGGTGCAGATCGCTCCGCATCTCGCCGAGAACGCCGAAGAACTCGTTGTCTTCTGTCGGACGCCACCGTATGTCGTGCCGCGTGACGATCGGCAGTACACCGTCGAAGAACGCGCCACCTATCTCGATCCCGCTGTCGCAGATAATGTGCGCGATCAGCTTCTGCGCGACGCCGATGCCGCGTTCCGCCAGCGGCTCGCGCTGCACCCGGATATCGACGAGATCCGCGCGCGCGCACGAACTCAGCTGCACGCCCAGATCGACGATCCGGAACTCCGATCGATCCTCACACCCGACTACGAGATCGGGTGCAAACGCATCCTGTTGAGCGACGACTTCTATCCGACGCTTCTGCGCGACAACGTGATCCTCGAGCCGAGTGCGCTCGACACGGTGCGCGAATCGAAGGCTCGCGCGGCCAGTGGACGCTGCTATGACCTCGACTTACTCGTGCTGGCAACGGGATTCGAGGCCGCCCGGCCTCCAGTCTCCACGCGCATCACCGGTGTCAGCGGCGAACGGCTCGACACGCACTGGTCCGACGGGATGACGTCGTACGCGTCGACCACCGTGCACGGTTTCCCCAACATGTTCGTGCTCGACGGCCCCAATGCCGCACTGGGGCACAACTCCGCCATCTACATGATCGAGACCCAACTCGGCTACGTTCTCGGCGCGCTCGATGTACTCGCCGACGACGGCATCCGATCGGTGGAGGTCACCGCCGACGCCGAAGCCTCCTACACAGCCGAGATCGACGAGCGCGCCTCGTCGACGGTGTGGTTGACCGGCTGCAACAGTTGGTATGTCGATCCGGACAGCGGAAGGCTGACGCTGCTCTGGCCTGGTACGGCAGTCTCGTTTCGAGAGAGAAACGGTACGTTCGATGTAGGGCCGTATGTCGTCGAGACCCGCGAGGGGTGAGCGTGATGACAACTGACATGACTGCACGTGAGGCGCTCGACGTGGTGCGCGCGGGGGGCGACGTCGGGCTCGCCGAGGCGACGGCGCTGCTGTCGGCGTCGGGCGACGACCTGACCGCGGTGGCGGCGGTCGCGTCGGCGATGCGCGACGAGGGGCTTGCCGAGGTGGGTCGGGAACGTCAGATCACCTACTCGCGCAAGGTGTTCGTGCCGTTGACGCGGCTGTGCCGCGACCGGTGTCACTACTGCACGTTCGTGACGGTGCCGGGCAAACTGGCACGGGCGGGCGAGGGCATGTTCCTCGAGATCGACCAGGTGCTGTCGATCGCACGCCAGGGAGCCGCGCTCGGCTGCAAAGAAGCGCTGTTCACCCTGGGCGACCGGCCGGAGGATCGCTGGCCGCAGGCGGGCGAATGGCTTGCCGCACGGGGATATTCGTCGACACTCGACTACGTGCGCGCAGCAGCGGTTGCCGTCCTCGAAGACACCGGCCTGCTGCCGCATCTCAACCCCGGCGTGATGAGCGCCGAGGAGATGGCGGTGTTGCGGCCCGTTGCGCCCTCGATGGGCATGATGCTCGAGACCACCTCGCGCAGACTGTTCACCGAGAAGGGGCAACCGCACTACGGCAGCCCCGACAAAGACCCGTTGGTCCGGCTGCAGGTGCTGCGCGATGCGGGTGATCTGCGGATTCCCTTCACCACGGGCATCCTCGTCGGCATCGGCGAGAGCTTGACCGAACGCGCGGAATCGCTACTCGCACTTGCCGATATCGCGCGTGCCGGTCACATCCAGGAGGTGATCGTGCAGAACTTCCGGGCCAAGCCCGACACCGCGATGCGCGGCACACCCGACGCCGAGATGACCGAGTTCCTCGCGGCCGTGGCAACCGCACGCATCGTGCTCGGGTCGCGCATGCGGGTGCAGGCGCCGCCGAACCTGGTGTCGGGGGAGGAGTGCGCGGCGTTGATCGCCTCGGGCATCGACGACTGGGGTGGCGTGTCGCCGCTGACGCCCGACCACGTCAACCCCGAACGTCCGTGGCCCAACCTGACCACTCTCGCCGAGATCACCGCGGAATCGGGATACGTTCTCGCCGAGCGGATCACGGCCCAACCGCCGTACGTGCTCGACGCCGAGAACTGGATCGATCCGTCACTGACGGCGCACGTTGCGGCACTCGCCGACCCGGACACCGGACTCGCGGCAGACGCCAGGCCGTCGGGCCGTCCCTGGCCCGCCGTCGCGTGAGCGAGTCTGAGGCGTCGGGAGATCTCGCGGCTTCGGGAGGTCTTGCGGCACTGAGAAGTTCAGTCGTCTGACTGCGTGGCGAGGATCGCTCGGTAGCCGCCGACGACGTCGGTGGCGCGGTGTAAGCCCAACTGCTGCAGCGACGCCGCGGCCAAGCTCGACGTATAACCCTCCGAGCACAGGATGATCCACCGCACGTCATGATCGACCGCCTCGTCGATCCGGGCGTCACTGGCCGGGTCGCAGCGCCACTCGAGGACGTTGCGCTCGATGACCAGTGCGTCGGGATGCTCTCCTTCGGCAGCGCGCTGCGCGGCCGGGCGGATGTCGACGAGGACTGCACCTCGCTGGAGTTCGTCGGGCAGATCCGCGGCGTCAACCCGCTGGAGGCTCTCGCGGGCGTTCAGCAGGAGGTCATTGATCGTCATCGGCACACCGCAAGGC